>QMSC01000029.1 GCA_003649515.1 Thermoprotei archaeon
AGACCTTCTAATAGCACCTGTTTGGGTTCCCGGCTTAAATGATGCCGAAATACCTAGGATTATAGATTATGCCCTTAAAATAGGGGCAGGAAAGACTTGGCCTCCCCTTGGAATACAGAAATACGTTCCTCATAAGTTTGGGAGAAAGCCCAAACGCGTTAGTCCAATGACTTGGTATAAATTCTACCAGAAGCTGAGAGAGTGGGAGGAGGAATATGGGGTAAAGCTTGTGCTAAGACCTGATGATTTCAATATATACAAGGTTAAGCCTTTACCTCCTGTATTTGAGCTAGGAGAGAAAACCACGGTAAAAATTGTAGGGCCGGGATGGTTGAAGAGGGAGTGGCTTGCGGTAGCCAGAAATAGAGTCGTAACCCTCGTCGATGTACCCGATATGCCTCCCCCCGTAGGTAAAAAGGCAAAGGTGGAGGTCATTAGGACAAAGCATAGTATCTATATAGCTAAGCTAACCGCATGACTGTTCTACTCCGATAAGTATTCAGCATTCTTGAAGACTCTGAGTTCTCCGCTACTAAAAAAGTAAAAGAAGTTTATAAATGAGAGCCGCCTACACTGCGGCGTCAGAGTGCTGCCATTTAATCACAAGTCAGCTCATAGCCCGATCTCCATCCGCCGCAGTTACCCCCCGCCGTGAATTTATTTCCCCAACGAGAATATAAAGTCTTCTCAGCACACGCAAATATGCCAAAAATGCTCTTATAAAATAAAAAGTGCAAAAATGGCAAAAACTTAAATAAGGGATCTGACACATTTCTAAACGGGAACGAAACATGAGGACCTGGAAAATATTCATTAGGACCTTAGTCACAAACAAAGCACTAATAAAAATACTAATACTGGCCACCCTCCTGCTCATAGCACCCTATGCGCTAGCAGACAAAGTAAATGACCCAGACCCCATACCCTAAACCTGCTACACGTTAGACCAGCGTAAATTAAATCAAGTTTACAAACCTTAAAGCGTGGAGTCTAAAATGGGAGAGTTAATTAGAATAAAACCTCAAGAGTGGAGAGTGCTCAAAGCAATACCTGAAGCTCTGAGTATAAAGTGTATTACAGAAAAGACAGGTCTCCCTGAGTATACAGTTTCACGGCAATTAGAAAGACTGAGACAAAAGTTTAAGATAAGCTTTCAGCCCGCTTATCGAAAAATGAAGCTAATACCTCTTGCCGTGATAATTCACCCAGTTTCTGATAATCCTCCTCCATTCACGGTTGCCGATAGACATCTTTTCGGCCCTACAGGCGAGTATGAACTCATAACAGCGATCCCTCCTGAAAGGGATGTTGATACATATCTTTCTCTTCTGCCGGGAAATCCTCTTTATATCATTACAGGTTACGAACAGATTTTTTGGCGCCCCGATAAAGCCGAACTAACGCTCTATGTGGAAAAAGAGAAAACCATAATTCCTAAGCTTGCTCGAGTTAAAGAGAGAGTGAAAGTGTGGAGTGAAAAGAAAATTGATGTCAAGCCTGTACCTTCGGAGAAAATTGATGAATTAGACCTACTAATAATTAAAGAGAAACAGAAATATGCTTTTGAAAAGCTTAGAAAAATCTCTAGGCACACTGGAATATCTCATCAACTTCTTTCATACCATTTCAGGAAACATGTGATTAAACTCTGGGCTGGAAACCGTATAGGAGTTTTCCTCAATGCTAAGTTAGTGCCTTTTAGAATTTATGTATTGGAGGGTGATTTCGCTCCCGCAGTCGCTCGGACGTTAGTAGAGTTACCGTACTTTCATAGCTCGCTAATAGACGAAAATAGAGCGATAGTACTCGCCCAACCTCTTTGCTCCCTTCAGCCTAGGCTATACAAACTCTTTCGCGAATTTAATGTGCGTCTACCATTTGGTGAATTGATAATGGAACTTAGATTAGAGAAGACAATTCCTGACTATACACAATTCTTCCAGGACGGAAAGTGGATTATTCCCGTTGAAGAATATCTGAGAACTAGGAGAAGAGATCGCAGATGATGACCGATAAAAGAAAAAGTAGTGAGAACATTGATGGAAGTAAAGTAGTGGAGCTTATCAGGAAAACTAATAGCAAGCTGGCGCCCCATTGGGATAGGTTGCTGGCATACCATATGTCGAAGGCTGCAGGAAGAGGAGTCGATATATACGACTTGGCTCTAAAAGACCCCAAAGAGTTTAGAGAGCTCTTCATAAAGGCCTTTGGAGAGGTTGGATGGGAGCTATATAAAAGAGTACTGCTTAGAACAGCTTCAGAAATGAACTTAAACCCTATAGGTATACTAGCGCTGTTCGAGCAGTTGCCAGAAATGCCTTTTTAAATTGAATTGTAACTGGTGCTACGGTCATTCTTCAAGTGAGTCAAATATTACTGAGCCCTCACATTGTTTGGGGAAGGGTAGGTCTAATAGATAAGCCACTGTTGGTGCAATATCAATAAGTCTCACAGGCACCTTGCGGTAATATCCTTGCCTTATCCCGGGACCATACAGTATTAGCAGTGTATTTATGTCTTCGTTTAACGCATATCCACTGTGCTCGCTAGTGTGTTCTCGGAAGGGTTCTACGTATCTAAAGAGCTGCATATGCTCACTGCCAGTTTCACCCTCTTCCAGAATAGGTGTAACCATGGTCTCGTAGCCCATCCTTAAACAGTATACTACATCTCCGACATAGTCTCCGTAAAGTCCCAGAGCTGAGGCATCTTCTCTTTTAACAGCGAAAAGCACGGGATGCTCGCCCGTTCTAGGGTCCCTTATGCTGTACAAGAGATCGATGATCCTGTTCCTTAAAGCCTCATACTCGCTAGGATCGACTATACCCGTGGGCTCCCTATCCTTTAAGTTAATATAAATGTAATTTGACTCAACGGGTACAGCTTTAGATTTACTCCAATCTATTTCTAGCTTGCCTGTCTTCTCGTTTCTCTTCACTGCTAGCAGTCCCTCTCTCAGAAGCAAGTTTCCGATTAGGAATCTGGAGTGATACTGCACGTGGCCATGATCCCCTATAACCACTAGCAAGGTATCCTTACCCATGAGCTCTAAGACCCTGCTCAAGATTCTATCAGCTAGCCTGAAAGTCTCCACGAATAGCCTCCACGACCTCTCCTTCTTCTTAGGATTGTGAAGCGGGTGGCTTTCATCTATTGAAGACCACACAATATGCAACATATAGTCTATGGGATGCCATTGGAATACGAATACATCCCAGGGATACTTCGCTGAAAGGTATTCTATGGCACGTAGTATCCACTCAGTGTGTTGTTGGTAGATCTCTAACTGTGTTTCAAGATCGAACCAGCCATACCAAAGTTCCCTAGGACCAGTATACTCGAAATAGGGTCCTACATTCTCTAACAATTCGCGTGCCATTCTCTCTGGAACAGTAAATCCATCCGTACGATGTATCTGATGCATGTAAAGCCTAAGTTCTACGGCATCAGGCGATAGGTGCAGGAGCTTGAATTTTGTAGCTCCTTCCACGCTCTTTCCCTCCGCAGAGAACTCATCGATCATCCAGTCGCTCCATTCTCCAACTTTAAGCTCAGTAAGCCTCGATGAGAAAGTCCTTTCCTTACAAACGGCTACAGTATCGTATCTATCGTCGCCATAAACTAACAGGTAGTAGTCTTTAACTTTCTCCCCCTTCAAATTCCTAATACTGAGGACTGTCTCCAGAGGCTTTTTGGAACAGGTAGGCAGGCTTCTCCAGCCTGAAGCCTCCTCAAGTTTAACGACTGTTAAATTTTTAGCATCACCGGGAGCTTCCAAATGCTTTTTAAAGTTCTCGGTAGAAAAACAGTGAGGAGGGGCTATAGCAAACTGGCATACCCTTCCCGCGTAGCCAGCCTGCCCGTCTACTTGAATCCCCTCCTTTATCTTAGGAGGCCAACTACCCGGGTACTTAAGTAATATCACTTTCTTACCAGCTTTTTCGGCCACCTCCCAAAGAGTTTCGGCTCGACAATACCTAGAATCAAAGCCGTCACGGCGCATATACAAAGGATCCTTCCTTAATCTAACGCTAAAGCCAGTAATGCCATGCGTGGATGGTGTAGCTCCAGTGGCCACTGAAACCCAGCCGCTCGCAGTCTGTGCCGGGACTGTAGGGATAACGTCTGAGACAAAGCCATGATCCATCAAGTATCTGAACGTTGGCAGATATCCCTGCCTTACAAGCTTCCTAACCCAAGCCGCATGAAGGGAATCAAAACAGGCGAGAATGACCTGTTTTGGTTTAGTGCTAGGTTTCTTCATGGAAGTTCTTGAAGCATATTAAGCCTATAAAACTTCTGCTAAACCCGGACACTTGAACCATTAATTACGACGAGAGAGTAATATTTTTCAATTATTAAAGTGAGGATGTAGGAGACAGAATTCTATCGAGTACTTCCTGTTATAAGAGGCCTGATCTTATCTACAAGATCTTCAAGATCCTTAAAGACTATTAATTTTAAGTGTTCAAGCTCAACAATTCCCTCTGGGACCATTCTTCGATTACACTCGTTCACTAGGATAAATATTCGGGCATTTCTTACGTCTATGGCCTTGCTAAAGCACCTTAGGAAAGAAAAAACGTCGGGATTCGCCAGGTCGAAACATAGTAGCTCCTTCCTTTTTGATGCAATAAGGTCAAATGTATGATCGACGCCGCTAAAGCCTCTCAAAATACCGTTGAATTCCACGCTAAAGCCGTGCTCCTCCAGGAGGACTTTGAGTAGATTCCTCCAGTGATGCTCTTTTCCCATGGAAACACCCTGACAGGGAGCCTGGAAGGAGCTTTGAAAAAGTAAAGGAGCATTACAGATATAAACCTTACTATTCAAAAGCAAAACTAATACCATAGATGTCATTATCTGAGAGAAACCGGTTAAAACACTAATAGTACTGTTTACAAACTAAAATGAGAAATTGCTTAATAAACAAAAAACTCAGAAACATCTGCAAGGGCTTACAACTTTTCCATAAAGAATTCACAATATGGATCCCCAGCGGCAACGCACTTGGTCTCAATAAACCTAACATCAGTGCCCAAGAGCCCCGAGAGAAGGCCGCTTAAATGACCTCTAATGAAATGACTCATAGGTTTATAAGCTCCTCGAAAGGTAGAACATTCAACGGAGTCATACATTCTCAATACAACTCTAAACGCCTCCGGATTGCATTCAACTAGTTCAACACGAGCCCAACCACTAGCCTGGTAATATTTTAGAACTTCTACCAAAAGATCCCAACCCCTAAGCCCCAGCTTCTCAGACATATATTTGGCAATGTACTTGCCGCCTGAGAAAGCCATATAATACAAGTACACTCCAGCTGCATCACTGAACTTTTCGTAAAGTCCCCTGAGCATCTCTTTAAAGTCACTTTCTAATAGAATCATTGAACGAACTCCCGGAAAAGTATAGAGGGGGAAACCAAACTCCTCCATCATAAAACCCTTTGCAGGAGAAGCCTTAAAGTAAACCTCTTCACCCGTAACAAACTCTAAATCTCGTTTAATTTTTTCAACATCAATATCTAAGCCTGTCAAATCAGCAAAAGCGAAGACTGGAGCCCTTTCTTCCTCTGGAAAGGCATAGGCGCTGAGACTTAGGAGATTAACGCTATATCTCGAGAAAACCTCAAGGACCCTTCTAAGCTCACCAGGTCTGTTAGCAACCGTAAAATAGAACTCGTACAAAACCCTTCCCCGCGCGTGCATGATCCAAGGCAGATACTTTTCACTCAGTGACATGATAAGCACCTAATTGAACTCAGTGTTTTGACTAAAAAGGAATTTAAAAGCCTAACGTTTAAAACTATCCATGTAACACACATAATTAAAATATTTCAAAAAGGTTGAGAGCTAATATCTCGAAGATCTTGAGAAGAGAAAATGTTTCTGAAAAACCGTCTAATGCTTTTCGAGTTTAGCAACGCTTAAATAGAAACCCTGTTTTAGATGCATGGGCGATACAGAATGTCTGAGGACAAGTTCACGAAGATAATCCTCTGGTTTGAGGAGCTAACAAAAGATGATGTCCCGATAGTGGGGGGAAAGAACGCTAACTTAGGCGAGATGCTTAGAGCAGGAATACCCGTGCCCCCAGGATTCGCTGTAACAGCGTATGCTTATAAACGATTCATAGAGGAAACGGGCATTAAAGATAAAATATACGAGATAATTCGCGAGACGATAAGGGAGGCCAGGCCTGAGGAATATCAGGAGGCTAGTAGGAAAATCCGAGAACTGATAGAAAGAACGCCTATGCCAAAGGACATTGAGGAGGAGATAAGGAAAGCCTATAGAGACCTTTCAAAGAGAGTAGGCAAAGCAGAAGAATATGTGGCAGTTAGATCAAGCGCAACGGCAGAGGACCTACCTGATGCAAGCTTTGCAGGGCAACAGGAAACCTTCCTTAACATAAAGGGCGAAGATGAGGTAGTATATAGAGTACAGAAATGTTGGTCGAGCCTATTCACACCAAGAGCCATATTCTACAGGGAGCAGCATGGGTTTAAGCATGAGAAGGTTCTGATAAGCGTAGCAGTTCAAAAGATGGTTAACGCCAAAGCTGCTGGAGTGATATTTACAATACATCCCGTAACGGGCGAAGAGGATAAAATAGTGATAGAAGGAAACTGGGGTCTTGGAGAAGCAGTAGTAAGCGGAGCAGTAACGCCCGACGAATGGGTAGTTGATAAAAATACACTTGAAATAATCGATGAGAGAATAGTTGAGAAGACTGTCGAGTACATAAGAGACCCGAGGACTGGTAAGACGATACATGCTGAAGTACCTCCAGAGAGAAGGAATATTCCTTGTCTCACACGCGAGGAAGTCAGGAGATTAGCAGAGCTAGCAGTAAAAATAGAGAAACACTATGGAAGGCCTATGGACATCGAATACGCTGTGGATAAAGACTTACCGTTCCCTGAGAGCGTTTTCATAGTGCAAGCAAGACCCGAAACCGTCTGGAGCGTAAGGAAAGAAAAAGCGAAAGCTGAGGCTAAGGCAGCTGAAGTGGAGCTGGGGGAGGCAAAAATAGTTGTAAGAGGACTTGCAGCTAGTCCTGGAGTAGCTTATGGAAAGGCAAAGGTATGCTTCACGGTAGAAGATGCTAGAAAACTAATGCAGAAGGGAGACATTCTCGTAACGAAAATGACTGACCCAGATTGGGTGCCTTACATGAAGATAGCATCCGCAATTGTAACTGACGAAGGAGGCATGACCGCGCACGCTGCAATAGTGAGCAGAGAACTTGGAATACCATGTATAGTAGGAACTAGAGAGGCTACCAAGAACATGCAAACAGGGAAAGACTATACAGTAGATGCCAGCAGAGGAGTTGTGTATGAAGGTAAGGTAGCAACCTTAATAGAGGAAAAAGTGGAGGAGAAAGTTGCACCAACACTCGAAGGAATAGAGATGATAATTAAGCAACCCACAGCTACTAAAATCTACATGAACCTAGGAGTACCAGAGAAGATCAAGGACTACAAGAACCTACCCTTTGACGGCATTGGATTAATGAGAGTAGAGTTCATAATGGCGAGTTACATAGGTGAACACCCGCTCTACTTAATTGAAACCAAGAGGGAACGCGTGTTTATTGAGAGAATGGCTGAAGGTATAGCGATGGTGGCAAGAGAAATCTATCCAAGACCAGTAGTAGTAAGGTTTAGCGACTTTAAGACAAATGAGTACAGAGGATTAAAGGGAGGAGAAAAGTACGAGCCGGAAGAAGCCAACCCAATGCTAGGATGGAGAGGAGTATCAAGGTACATAAGCCCACAGTATGAGGAGGCCTTTAGACTCGAAGCAAGGGCAATCATAAAAGTGAGAGAAGAGTACGGGCTAACCAACGTTTGGGTAATGGCACCCTTCGTAAGGACTCTTTGGGAAGCCGAGAAGTTCATTGAATTACTCAAGGAGGAAGGATTACGTTCAGGAAGAGACTTCAAGATATGGGCAATGGCCGAAGTCCCCAGCGTGATATTCCTAGCGGATAAGTTCTCGAAGTACTTTGATGGATTCTCAATAGGTAGCAACGATCTAACACAGCTAACCCTCGGTACTGACCGCGACTCCGCAATTCTACCGAAGATAGATAAGCGATACTTCGACGAACGGGATCCTGCTGTTAGACGAGCCATAGCCCACCTAATCAAGACCGCTCATAACAGCCCCTACGGCTATAGGACTGTAAGCATATGTGGACAAGCACCTTCAGTGTACCCCGAGTTTACCGAGTTCCTGGTGCGTCAAGGCATTGACAGCGTTAGCGTGAACCCCGACGTAGTTGTTAATACAAGGTATCTTGTCGCTAGCATTGAGCGTAAAATAATGCTTGAGCGACTCCAGCAACTTGAAGAAGAACTCGCTTATAAGCGCGCTAGAGAAACCGCTATAAAGCGTCCAAAATTCGACTACGAATGGACTCCTGAGTGGTAAATCTAGCGGTTCTCGAACATCTTTAGATTTTTCTGTCACCGTTTTATATTCTTTCAGATCTATCCGCGTTGTAAAGGATCTAGCTCGTTCTCCTCACTATACACTACATCGCGGTTGAAGCCAGCTCCTATTAGTGAGAAAACTGTAAGCAGAATAACATGCCCGGGGTGGGATTTGAACCCACGACCCTCCGGTCTTCAGCCGGATGCTCTCCCAGGCTGAGCTACCCGGGCTCCATTTATTTGGAATTCTTTTCTTGTATATAAGCATTTTTAGCAGTAGTTATGATCGCTGGAATTGACGTTAAGCTTAAATCATGTTGTACTATTAGTTTTTATGGACGCGGGGGTGCCCGAGCCAGGACAAAGGGGCGGGACTTAAGATCTCCCTGCCAAGGGAGGGCTAGATAAGATATCCCGTGGCGTAGGCCTGCGCGGGTTCGAATCCCGCCCCCCGCATTATTTTAAACATCATCAAGCTCTCATAGCTCCTAAATAGTCCTTCTAAGATAAATGAAGACTCAAATATAGGAGAATCTTCGATGAGTTCTTAAAAGCCTCATGGAATCTATGATGTTATCATAGGGGCCGCTCCATGAGAGACATTAGGATTACCATAAGAGGCGACGGAGGTTACTGGCATTCTACAATATTGAGTTGGTTACTGGAGGTCAAAGACCTACTTGAAGAAGAGTACTACATAAAAGTCCATCTAGAGGAGGACCTTTCTGGAGACTACCTACCCGAAGTGTATGTTGAGAGAGAACTGGCGTTTAAGGGAGTTCCTAGAGAGGAGGGATATTTAATCGAACTCTTGAAAGTGGCCTTGGAAAAAATCTTGCAGAGATCAGAAATGTAATAATTTTAAGGAAGTTATGGCTTAAATTAGGTTTAGATGTTGTGTCAACAGTGGTGAATATGAGAAGGGTGCGGGGAGTATGCGCCTTTGAGGTCGAGAAAGATGCTAATCTAGCCTTTATGGACATGAAGAACTCAGGTTTGAGGCTCTCTAAGTACTTAAATTCCAGCCTGTATAGGAAACATCATGTCATTGAGAGCATTTTAGATGAAGCCCAAAGCCTCTTACCACCTTTCATTAAAACATGCGTGTATGTTTCAGGCATATGCTACTATAAGTCTAGGAAACTCTACGTCAGGTTCTACTACGACGCAACTAATACTGGCATTCTAAGAGCCGTACTTCTAGTGTCTCTCAATAGAGGCACATTGAGAGTTTTATCTAGACGGTTGGAGAACTTGGGTTGGCGACGCATATTGTACTTTGAGATAATTAAGTATATCAGCTACCAACATTCTAGAAGACCTCCTGCTTAACTTTACGTCTTACTAATTCTACCATACAGATTCTGATTAGGTTCTCGCAATGCCTCGCTACGCAATAAAAGTCTTTTACTTAGGGGAGAAATACCATGGCTTTTCTATACAGCCTAACGCTAGGACTGTAGAAGGTGAGCTTGTAAGGGCTTTAATTGAAGGAGAATACATTAAGAACAGAAAAAGTGCTAGAATAAACTACGCCTCAAGAACAGATCGCGGTGTAAATGCTCTCTCCCAAGTGGTAGCTTTTAATTCAAGTAAGCCTCCTATTCTAATGCACATAAATTCTCTACTCCCCCCAGATATCATTGTATGGGCCTTAGCTTCTGTGAAGGATAACTTTAACGCCCGCAGAGAAGCTCTACTAAGACATTACCGCTATGTTCTCGTATCACAGAGCAGCTTAGACCTCAATGCAATGCGAGAAGTTAGTGGACTCTTTCTAGGAGTTCATGATTTCAGATCATTCTCAGCAGATAAGAAAGAGGTTATTAGGAGGATAGATTCCATAAAAGTAACAAAACGGTTCTCAAATGTGTACTATTTAGACTTTATAGGCCCCTCCTTTGGCAGGAGAATGATTCTAAGGATAACTAGTGCCTTAATAGGGGTGGGACAACGGCTCTTGAAACCCTCGGACGTGGAACTTGCCTTGAAGGGAAAGCGGCGCCTTCAGTTAAAACCTGTTCCAGCCGAAGGGTTAATACTCTATGATATGAAGTATCCCCCCAACATCAAGTTCACCGTTGATCGTAAGGCGCTGAGTCTCTTGAAACGACGCTTAGAAAATAGGCTACTGACGCTAATGCTTAAAACTGAAGTTAGCAAGTGCATGTTACACTCGCTATCCGCTTTTAAATATTAGGGAACTTTAAGATAGAAGTTCTAGTAACTCTATTCTATTAAACACTAAGAGTTAGTTTATTGTCTTCTAAGTTAGGGTGAAATCATATAATTGTGTCAAACTATTTTTGTATCTTTTTGGGCTCTTTTAAGGGTATTATGTGTTGTGTTTAGGTTTATGTTTTCTGGGGGGGAATGCTTTATTGTTGTGCTTGAAGCCTGTGGATAGTGAGGCTTATGAACCCTATTGGTTTCGATTACATAAGGGGTATTCCATTAGGCAGCTAGTGGAGACCCACCCCATAGCAAATACAGAAA
>QMSC01000030.1 GCA_003649515.1 Thermoprotei archaeon
ATAGCCTGTATTAGGAGAGACTCGTATAACCCCGGTTCCCTCTCAACAATTACGACCCCCTTCGTTAAGATGTAGTGCCTAAATCTTGGCGGTATAGTATTTAGCGGAACTACATCCACCGGGTACCCTAACTCCTCTTCCAACTTATTAGCAAGCCTAAAGATGAAGCTTAAATCTCCATCACCCCTGATATATACTGCTAAATCTATATCCCTAAACGAGTCCAGCTCAACAAAGCTACCAAACAGCACAGCTAGCGATACACCCTCATCCTCAAGAACCTTCCTAATTTTGGCAATTATCGCCTCTCTCCCCTCCCTAGCTACCCTGTAGTACCTAAACCTCTCACCCAACATACTTAACAACTCTCTCAATAAACCTGGTTATGTTTCTGAAATCGCTCTTAACGCCATCATATATCTTTTTATCATCTACGACCCAGTACCTATGTACTAGTAAGTTCCTTAACCTTATAAAGTTAAGTACATCCCCGTACTCCTCATCCGAAGCAAGCCCTCTGTCCTTCAAAACCCTAAGGGCATGGGTTGGAGATTCCACTTCCTCTCCAAAAGCCCTCCTAGCTACGTGCATAGCCATAGCCATAAGCGCTTCAGCTATAACGATTAAGTGATACCTTACTGCATACCTCTCAACATCTGACGTTAATTCATAGGGCTTAGCCACGAGGTTGCTAACGATATCTATGGATTTCTTAATATCCAATACGAGCCGCTCAATGTAAACCTTATTAACAGACACGGTTTAAAGCACCCACCAAGAAAACCCTTCAACTCAAGCTAATAAATAGCTAAGGTTTAGCTAATGCGCAGATAAGATAAAATAATATCTAAAGAAAGCCTCTACCCAGTATGGTTAAGGAGCGTGGTAGGGTAATATTCGTTGGAAGGCTTGAGTATCGGAAGAACCTTATTAACCAATGCTATAGAGTAGGTACGGTACCCGTGGTAAATTAAGATCCTTGTCCAAGAGTAAGCTTAGCTCCATAGAGTAACTTAAGTAGTACCTAAACCTCTCACTCGTCCCCTGTAGCTGTGATGAGCCTTCTATGGCTCATAAGCGTATTAGGTAGCTCTTAATCCGGCTGAGTACTTTGAGGCCTCGCTCCCGGATATTCCTAAACTCATGCCCCACACTTCAGGCCCTAGCTATGAAGCCCCTCGTGGGTTTAACCTCACCCGTCGCGGGGTCGACGGCCAGCCCTAAAGCCTCGAGGGCGGAAACCCCCAGCAGGGGTTCTTCAACCTCGAATACCCTGACGGGTAGTAGGTCGCCCCTCCCCGTAATCTCTATGTAAGCGGTTGCGTACCACGCCTCCACCTCCCTCCCATCGGCCAACGTGACCTTGGTCTTAAACTCCAACCTCAGCCCCAGTTCTTCGGCCAACTCCCTAGGGATGCAGGGGTAAGTCGCACCCGTATTTGCGAGCATCCTCACTTCCTTAACCTTTCGCTTAAGGGGATCCCCTAATTTAACTTTAACATAAACGTGTCTCACCCTCGCCTACCTCTCTTTTGACATTTGAAACCCCCTCCCTAAGGGAGGTCGAGCTCCCGTAGGGGTTGACCCCCCGTAGGGCTATATAGCTAGTATCGCTTCGACCTCCCTAAGCTGCCTAGTTATAGGGTCGACCTCTAGGCCTAAGCCCTCTAGCGCGTGTAAGCCCAGAACCTCGTTATCGGTTTCCTCAGCGAAAACTACTATCGTCGTCGCCCTCCTATTGAGGCACTCGATAACGCACTCGCCGATTTCACGCTCGATGACCCTGTTCTCAATGGTCTTGAACCTCCTCCTACCCATGGACTCGACGCCGAGCTCCTTCAACCTACTACGCTTAACCCAAGTATAGGTAGAGCCGGTATCGACGAGTAGCTCTAGCTCTAGATACCTAGAGGGATCGCGGGGATTATAGAGCTTGACCCTACCAGTAGTATATCCCATGCCGAGCGCCACCCTCAAATAACCTTAACGTTTGATCCATCGATTCGTTGAGCCGTCCTCAACCTAACGAACCTGCCGAAGCCCTTCCTGACGTACCTTAAGCGCCAAAGGTACAGGGGCATGAGCCTGCCGAACTTACGCACCCGAGACACCCGTATAAAGGTTGTGGGACGCGATGTTTAAGCTTATCGTAATTAAGTCATGCGCCTTATCGTAGTCCGCTAACGTGCGCTAACCCCTATTACATCCGGACGATCCCCCCTCTCGACCGCTACTTCACGACTACCTAGACGCCTCTAAGCCTTCGCACGAGTTTAAGCGCGTCCTCCCTATGCGCTTCGAAGTTCACCTTCGTCAGGAAGTTATGGTAGTAATTCGCGTGCAACCTCTCGACGCTCGCGAAGAGCCTGCCCAGGGGCTCCCCCAACTCCTCAGATAACCTCTCCACGATCTCAGCGTAGTCCCTATGGGTATAGTGGCTCCAACCCCTTTTCTCCCCGATGGCGTTGAGGAGGGCCGTAACGGCGCCCCAATACTTCTCGCCCGCCTAGGCTAAATCGCCCCTAGCGTAAAGTTCCTCCGCCTGTTTAAGGTACTTCTCGTGGAGCTTCATGTAGACCTCGATCCTCACGCCGGGATCCATATCCTTAGCTACGTACTCTAGGATGACCTCCTCAACGCTTTTAGATTTCCTCCTCGCGATCGCCAAGAGCAGTTCGTAAACCTCCTCGGAAACCTCGATGCCCCTCAACGACCGCCCCCATCCGGGTATAAGTTAGGGAGAAGTCAATAATAAACGAATCCCAAATCCTATTAAGGCCGGAGGCTTTACGGCCCCTTCACTTCCCGCGCACTAAATTTTCCAGGCCCCCTCCCAGCTTCTAATTATTTTACTTTATTAAAATAATATTTGAAATTTGTTTCCGTCCGTTTCAGTAACGGGCATTTACTATCCTTTTCGCTTAATACTATACCCCCCTTATTCGGCCACGATATCCCTATTTCAGGGTCATTCCACTTTATGTATTTTTTGTACTTAGGCGCGTATGTCTTGCACGTAGCGTGAAATACCCTAACTATATCCACACCATGCATTCTATTAAGGGCATTTATTTGAAAATAATTAAAATATTCATAAATGCATACAAATCAGGAAGTATTGATAAAGAACTACGTTTGAAGTTGTTCTTACTTCTTCGTGTGGGAATAGGCTTGGATCAGGATCTATTAGGCGTTGTCTTCCTGAATGTTTCAGTAAGTATATCGATATTAAATCATAAATTAAATGATAGAGATGATCTAATAAGTAAGGCTTCAAAGACAATTTACTTAAGGAAAACTTCATTAAGGAGCCGAAGATCCGCCTTAATAATTCTAGCTTTCCTACTTTTTTACCTCCATAAATGTAATCTATTTTAAAACCATATGCTCTCAAAAAATTTAGAAGAGAGCCTAGGTAAAATTCATTTATATGATAAGGATTCAAAGGTTTTGGTACGAATGGCGAAGAATACATTTTATTTGGCGTACTTAAAATTAACCTCCCACCTTGCTTAAGACTATCTCTAATATTGTTAAGAAAAGCTCCTTGATCCCTCACATGCTCTAAAGTTTCAAGAGAAACTACAGCGTCAAACGCATGTTTTCTAAAGGGTAGATATGTAGCATCTGCACACACGCAACTAGCATCGTAAACAATTCTCCCATACCTGAGGGCATCGTAATCTATGTCCACAACTTACTATTATCTTAACACCACTTGTCCGCCTTAGTATGCTAGATCCATAACAGGTGCCAGATGCAACATCCAGCACTACTCCATGAGCGAAATTAGAAGCTAAATAGTATCGTGAAATATGCTCGCTAGCTATTTCATTACTACAGTATCCTAGTAAGATAAGCTCAGGTGCTTCAATATAAGGGTCTGTATGCCTCGTGAGAATTCTATGGATGAGATCCTTAAGTTTAGTCATAGTCTTGGTCACATTTATGTTCAGGTAATATGTGACGCATTATCAATTTATGTGTCTCTTCAATAGTTTTCACACCTGTATCTATATAAAGAAATTCTTGGGAAAGAACCTTAGAGATCCGTAGAAGTACGGTGCGCTGAGCCCGGATGTAATCTTTCCCTTCGATGAGACTTCCTCTCGCTTTCCATCGGTGAAAGAGCACGTGATCTCCAGCATCTAGGAAAATTACCTGTATAGGATAACATAAGCTCATTAACCTTAACAAGTACCTAATTATGAAAGAATTTATTTTTAAAGGGATCTCAAGAATCTCACTAATATAAATATAGTCGGTAATTGTAGCTGGGATATACTCTTCAACTAGCACGGTATAGCCTAGCTTTAGAGGAATGTATATGCCTGCGAGGAACTTTATGGTGATGCTGATTAGATCTAAGCTAAGCCATAATCTAAAGATCCTTTTAAATAGGCGGCTCCTCTCTTCAATTAACGCCCTAATCGGGAATACGTCTCTTCTCCTTGCCAGCAAGCATTTTTGCCAAGAAAACCTCTAAGATGAAAGCAAATACGTGACCCGTCTTCAGAAAACTCATCTTTACCTTTAGTCCTCATCTTCTTAGCTTCAGGTATAGAAGCTTCATGTGAGTTGACTTACCGGATCCAACCGAACCTGTGAACGCTACTAAACGTGGCTTGAACATATTAAACCCCATTATCGTACTTCCATTTTTTGTATTTAGACTTCATATCGATTTAGCACGGAAGTCTTAGTCGTGGTAGCTTTACCTTTAACCCGCGTGCTAAGCCATCTATAGAACTCGCTTATAGCCATATCATGTTTTTTAGATGTTCTACAACCTTAGAGGTTATGATAAGGTCAAGAACCTCATCCCGGATAGGAAGATGCGTAGCATCTCCCCTAATAAAGTAACTTTTAACGGAATGTTCCCTTAACACGGTTGGGTCTATGTCTAAAGCAAAAGCCTCAGCACCCTTCGCTCTTAGATAATCTGTCACATAGCCATAACTACAACCAACGTCTAGAGCTACTCTCCCCTTTATACCCATCTGCTCAGTTACCCTTAGCATAGGTTTGTACCATTCCAGACATTTAACCTTATCAGCATGACCTGTCCATTCTATCTCTATTAGTGTATTACGGTTTGAGCAGAAAACCATTGTATGGTGCTGGAATCTTTCAGAAGGATCTAAAGTTATTGCTACATGACGATGTGGACATTTGATTCGCACGCCCAGCAAGTTCTCTCTAACGACAGATGCCTTTAGCGGGACTGGTGGTAGTGGAAAGGGAAGCGGGAGTAGGGGTATGTCGTCCATAGGAACCGCTCTTCTTAAGCTATCGTGTATAAACTTGAGGGTTTCTGTAAACTTGCAGACCCTCTGCCTTCATTTCATACTTTTCCCTTCTACCTCTTGAGGCTTCCAATAGCCAGCAAATTTGCCCGGTAAACTGGGCTCCTGGGCTTTCAACTTGTAGATCTCAACCTTTTGAGCTTCTCCCAACTCTTCTCTTTCCCTAGGTTCGGGAATAGTCTTAAATGTCTAAGGGTTGATGTATTTAGATGTATTGTTTGCTAACTCTTAACCTCTCTTGCTTCCCTTTATTGGCGAATCGTAATAGGAACGTTTTCTTGATGCGTTAAAGACGCCTGCGAGACGTGGCCGCGACGCCTGCAAACCATCTGCAAGCCGTCGTTACGCCTATCTAAAGACACTAAGTAGCTTACTTCTAATCGCATCTTCGCTGAACCTCTTGAGAACGCTTTCCCTTAGGCTAGCCCCGATATCTAGGAGTTGCTCCCTAGACAATGAAAGTACCTTCTCCATTCTCTCAACGAACTCACCCACGTTCCCCGGCGTAAACATCATTTTTTCAGCATAGGTTCCCTTAACGATCTCCGATATTCCTCCGACCTTCGAGGCTATCGGTATGGTGCCCATAGCCATAGCTTCCATGACCACGTAGGGTAATGGTTCCTCCCAGATGGATGGGGTCAAGACAGCGTAACTCCTAGAGCGTGTGCCATGACAGCTCCTGTAACACCTAAGCCTAGAATAATGAGTAGGGGGGCTGTTGAAGCCTTAACGATGGACATTAAAGCCTTGATTAGGGAGCTTCTCTCAGAATCTTCAACGGTTTCGTAGATAAGAATATTTGTATCAGGAAGTAGCTTCATCTAAAGCCTCCTCAATTAGCCTCTCTATTTCCTCAACACTGATTTTTCTGCCCAGTCGGACAGTGATTCTTTTCTTTCTGACAGATATGATTTTTCGCTACACCTTCAGATTCATCGTATACTATTCTAACGAGATCACCTTCTTTAATACCGAGTTTTTCTCTAACAGTCGCGGGGACAGTTATTTGATAATTTCGAGTAACTTTAACTAAGCTATTCACGAGAACATCTAGTAACATATCTAATCTACAAGTATATAAGTATTTCTAGTAATATGAAAATACATTTCCTGAAGCTACTAGTAGAGGGGTTACTCGACGATTTTATTCTCGCAGCTATTTAAAATATTTGAGAACTATGATATGGTGACTAATAACTAAGCTTTAACTGCTTTATGAGAGTTAATATCAGATAAAAGCTAACAATTTTCTCTGCTGATTAGTTCCGAATCTTCTAATCCACTCTTCTAACGACATACCGGGCGCGCTAACCTTAACCTCTCTAACGTTATAGAAGTCTATATCAATCGTATAAAGTACATCCACACGCTCCAGTTTTGCAGTTGCAAGAATTATCGAATCCGCCAAAGGTAACCACCTATTCTCCGGTGCTTTAATCGTCGAACGATATTTTGACGATAAAATAGCTACACTCTCATCAACCGCTCTAACTTTAACTCTAAGCTTTATCAACTCCTTTTCCATCTTCTTCAATCCCTTTATGCCTCCAGCCCTCATAAATGGAGTGTAAAGCTCCGATAGTTGAATAGAACTAATTACACATTTAATCTTTCCAAAATAAACCTCATCCAGCAGCTCTCCACAGTGTTCCCATCCCGGATCTTGAAAAGCTAAGCATAAGAAAATATTCGTATCGATGAGAGCAAGCATTAAAGCTCCTCCTCATCTTTCCTCCTAAGCTCACGGACAAGTTCAACAGCCGTTACTCCAAGTTTTTCCTTAACTCTACTCCCTAAACCCCTCATACTCTCCGACGGCTTTTTCAAAGGCTCTAATATAGCAAAATCATCCTCAACCCTAATCTCAACTCTATCTCCAGGTTTTAGACCAAGAGCCTCTCTAACCTCTTTAGGAATCGTTATCTGACCCTTACTAGATATCTTCACAATACCCATATAACCACACACCATTAAAGTAAGACATAAAATAAATACTTTACTTAAAATGAAGTAAAGCATACAGCTGCCTAGGATAAGCCCTTACATCTCTGAGACTTACGAGTCTACCAGCATAGGAGAGTTTATCGTAGACGAGAACCGCGCCAACCCAGACGAGTTTATCGTCTATTGTTACTATTTTGTCGTATGTTGCTTGTAGCATTCCTAGGTATAGGCATTTTGTCTGTCCTAGCCTGTTTGCTAGGACAGACCTAAACTAGCAGAACTACTCAAAGAATACCACCTAGTACACGCAAGCAGAAACAAACTACCCAGAATAAGCGAAAAAATAGCAGCAGCAATCATAGGCAGGGTAATCGGAGTAAAAGACTATTACCAAACCAACTGAAAAATTTAGACGGTGTTCACCTTGAACATCAAAGATTTGGAAATTACGTCTGAACATTATGTAGTACTTGGAAACTGGATATTTATTCCTTCCCCGTTTTTAAGCACGGTCCCTACCTCATGAAGACGAACAGAAAGGTAATCACCTTTGCCAGCACCCGACGAGGTAGAGTCTGGGGGGCCTCCAGCCTTACTAACAAGCTTGGAGAAGTAGTCGTCCGCCGCTCCGCCCAGTCACAGCAGCGCTCCCGGGCTTCATGCACCGCGGACCCACGCGTCCAGCCACATTAGCCCCAGTAGGCTCGTATCACCGCCCCTAGGGGCTCGGCCATCACCCAATCTTATATGTAAAAATTCACCCTTAAAAACATTGTGACAAAATACGTATTTTGACACAAATTATCCGTTTCCCCGGCATCGAAGTCGTAGTGTCATTAAGACAAAATTAACACAGGATTTTCAAATATGAATCGAACTCACTATAAATCAAAGCTAGGAATGAAGTGAGTTACTTAAACCTCAGAGTCTACATAAAAGAAATAATACCACACATAAAGCCAGTCAGCGGAGAAACATTCGGAGCAGAACTACTACTAAACGCATGGCTCAAAAACTACAAAATAAGAGAAATAATATACAGCCCACCACCCAGAAGAACAAAACCAAGAATAGGAGGAACAACAAAAGCAAACATCAGAATACTAACAGCAACATTAAAACTCCTCAAAATAATGCTTTTTAACTAGCTTGAAAAGTTTTAGGTAATCTTTAGACGAACCTCCGAGATGCGTCTATCCGTTATAATCACACTTTCTGTTTTCATCAACTTAAATAATTTGAATCTACAGAACCATATCACTACCATGATACGACAATGAAAACTTTGACTGCCCATGTTCTCTCTTTGTAAGGAAAACTGCATCAGCAGCATTAAACTTCTTGAAAAACAATATCCCAACACGTGTTCCAGTTAGAAAACAATATTAAAAGCGTCACGAAAAATTAAAACAAGACGTATACGGCTGCTAATTATTATGATTTCTCCACAGTCTCTGCCTCTTCTTTTGTAATACTGCCCTCAGACTCTACAAGCTCCACTACGCGGCCAAAAAAGTATTTAAAGGATTCTTCTGGAGCTGGAATTACTATTAATCCATGATCAAGCTTACGGACACTATATGCGTGTTTAGCAAGAAACTTTGGCAGACTAGCGTAGAACGGAAACAATACGGCATCTAGAACTCGTTGAAGCTTCAGGAACTGTTTATAGACCTCCAAGCAAATTTCCTCAGCATTGTCTTTAAGAAGTTCGCATTGTAAACCCATAGACTTTAAATGCCAATATGTGAGAGGATAACCGTGATATTCGTAACCTTCAACAAGTTTCCTCACAGTTAGAGAAGCCTTCTTCTCCTTGCCCTTAAACATTCTATTTGCTAAAAGTTCTTCGGCAAGACGTGAAACATGCTTAACAAGTGATTCATAGTGGCCCATTTCGGAGACAGGAATACGATGAAGTAAGTCTCTCATTGCTTCTCTGCTAATTTTAGTTCTTTTTTCCTCGCTTTCGCTCATCTCTGATAGTAAATCGAGTAATTGCCTTAAGCTGTCACGTACAGTCTTTGCGGAGATATAGACACCTCTTTCGCTAGGTATTTGAGGGTCTAATGGTCCAAGTTCACTCATAGGTGTTAGCAAGATTTTGTCCCCCAGCAGAGCTAATAGGGTTCCTGCGCTCTTAGCAATACGAGGTACGACAATATTTATCACTATGTTTTTTCCGTCCATTTTATTCTCAATATATTCAACATACTTCTGCGTGGCATAGCTTAAGTGAAAAGCAGCATCTCCATCTCCTCCAAGAGTGTGTATAACAAGGCTAATAGCTGGTTTTTCAGAATCCTTTAGGGATTTTAGAGAATTCTCTAGAAATCTTTTAAAAGTTCAAAAAATTTCATGAACATGAACTCGCTGTATGGGGACGTGTTCGTCATAGAGTATAGCGAATAAACTCCACATCAAAACCAACACCGCTTTCCTGAGTAAGTAAAAAAACTAGCTTATGCAGTCGTGTTGTCCCCCTCACACTACCTAAATACCCAATTGTGATCAGCACAGCTTCCTCAGCATTGAGCATATCAACCTCGCCCCAAACGTAATGATCTATTTATTAATATGCTTTAACTCTTATAAAAAACTCTCACTTATATGAACAGCTGCATATGAGAATTAATGATTATTAACAATAATAGTAGCATTATCGCAATGTTTATGCCTTTCACAGTCTAAAATTACGTCAACGGATTATTCCATTTATGTGGTAAAAATAAAAGACCCGTACTAGGTATCGCACCAATATATCTTAGATTAAACCATAAAAAAGCTTTCTTAAGAAAAAACTGAAAACTATTTATGTGGAGGATAAAACCGATTCCAAGGCTTACCTACTCTAGGATCATCCCTCCTACCATTAATTAATCTAGGAACTATAGTAGGATCATTTCAAGGTCTACACTCCTCGTCTGGATCAGCGTAATTATACAATTGAGTAACAAAATAGACAGGTTCTACACCTAAGGCCTTAAAACAATGCCAGTAATGGCCAGGAATACAAGTAATTTGTAAATTCACACCAGTAAAGACTATCTCATTAAATTCTTCAGTCTCCTCATCATACATATCTTAGCGATATCCCAGTACCCTTTAGATAAGTTCCCTTATATTTAATTCTTGTTCCAAAGTCATTTTCTTTTTCATAAAGAAAATATACGAGGAAAGCATTGGATCACATAGTCACTTACCGTACTCCTGAGCTCATCTCTGGAACGAACACCTTTACACCAGCTTTTCTCAGAGCTCTAATTACTCTTTTCCTTCCCTCTGGGCATAGGAACACCATTACACCACCATTACCAGCACTACCAAGCTTTCCAGCTATAGCTCCATTCCTTAATCCTATCCTCCTAAGCTTATCATCTATCTCATAAGCCCATCCTACCTCCCTCGCAACATCATAGTTCTCATTCATGAGTTCTCCTAGGCTACTCCAGTCTGATCGGATTATAGCCCTCTCACCCTCCTCAGCTATTTCGATCAACCTCCTTACAGCCTCTATCACTTCAGGATCTCCTCTCAGATATCGCTCTCTCACTGGAGCATGGACAGAGCCAGAACTCCTCCTAATGTTCCAGTAACCA
>QMSC01000031.1 GCA_003649515.1 Thermoprotei archaeon
CATGCTTACATATCGAATTAAGTGTATTGGAAACTATAATAGGGGTACGTTGAGACATAGCCTCTATTACGGCTAGAGAATGTGCAGCACCAGCATATAGCGGGTACACAAACGCTAAAGAAAGTCTATTTAAAGCTAATATTATTTTCTTGTCAGTGATTTTACCTAAGTATACTATATTATGCCTTATGCCAAGCTTATCGCTAAGGGAAAGTATAAAGTTAAGAGCGCCTTCATCAGGACCTATAATTAAATATTTAATTTTCCTAACTCCGCTCTTATAAAGGCATGCCAACGCTTTGACTACTTGGTGCAAGCCTTTATTATAGTCGATTCTTGATACTGTGATCACATAATTGTATGGTTCTACTGCATACTGTTCCAGAATTCTCAATACATAATCATCATCAGGTTTATATGCAAAATATTGATCTGGTACAAAATTTTTAATAATAACTACTCTTTCAGCATTAAGACCATGTAATAAAAGCACACTTTTTTCCTCATCGGAAGATGCAATTATGGTATCAACATACTTCCTTAGTAGGTTCAAGGTAATACTTTTTGCAAATGCTCTCTTAGCTACTATGGTTCCGATCTGAAATATCGAGTTAGTATAATGCATATTCAATAACGTTGTTTGAAGAGCTCCATGACTTGTTAAGATGATCGGTCTCTTAAGTCGACGAAGGGTGAGTAGAAGATTAGAAGTAAAGAGCTCAGCATGACCATGTATGTTCAATACATCTGCGTCACTTTTCTCAAAAGCTCTAATATGAAGTGGAAGTATAGGTAGTAAATCTCTCTCAATAACTATTCCAATTTTTCCTAGAACCTCTATATGTGAACGCTCCAACATTATTCTCTTCTTGTTAAGGGTGATCACATTACCAGTATGTATTTCTACATTAACTCCTTGCCTAATTAAATCATTGGCTAAGTAAGTGACATGGAATATTATGCCTCCCGTAGCTGGTAAAAAGCGAGATACATATATTGCTACTTTCAATTAATTCAATCTCCTTAGTTTCTAGTTCTTATCTAATCTATGTATTAATCTGGCTATCGGTATAATTAATAAGAGATATATGAGTACAATTAACCACATAGTTATAGATATAGCTCGGGTAAACAATATCAATGTTGGAGGATTATAATATAATTCAAAATTCTGTACACCTTTGTGTGCCAATATATATCCATGAAGCATGTATAAAGCTTTCACGGGTATTATAGTTTCCTCTTCGACTTTCATGATCCATTCACTAGGCAATCTCATTGGCCAAACAAAAACTACAATACAAGGCGATTTAAAGCACGTTATTTCTCCAGCAATAGCTTTATTGTACTTTAGGACATAATTCCATTTAATTCTTCCTACTCGAAGCACCTCAAGATTTGTTTTTATGCTAGAAGATATAGGAATAGAATATATGTTTCTTAAAGCATACATACTTATTAAAGACGAAAAATCTATATAAACACTATTGCAAATGCTCCGAATTTTCAACGTTAATACATTGTTACTATCCGTACTATTTACCCTTAAGAAATAAAGAATATAGAACCAACCGTAATCATCTATAGAGCGTGCAATCTCTGTTAAAAGTACTTCTTTATTGCTTATAGTTACTGTAACGTTTATTGCTTGGGGATTTGTACTTTTATATCTAATGAATAGTAAATAATTGCCCTCCGCTATGTGGGATTTCATTTTAATTTCTGAAGTGTTGTAGAGTAGAAGAACACCTAACGAGGGATCGGATGCGCTATATTTTACTGGTAAGAGACTTGCATATCCAGTTAGGTTTTCAGTATATGATGAAGGTTCATATATGTAGATAATGTGTTTAGACCTGATTAAACGTGAAGCCCATTCATGGTATTCATTAAAGCATGTTTTTGGAAGGACTATGATCACATTATCAATGTAGAGCCTGCCATGAGGGGTCAAGACAATGTTGTAATTGTTTCGCGATATATTACCCAGGTCTACGGTAATCCATCTAAAGCCTAACCATAGTATCTGAATGGTAGAGTTCCATATCGTTTCATTATTTCGTTCAATTATAATATTCAGCTCTGAAGTGTTGCCTACTGAGAACCTACCCAACCTGAGCATTAGTGTACACGTCCCATCAAATTTAACATCAAGGCTCCTTTTCAGAGGCTTAGAAATGTTAGTTGAATACAATGCATAGTCGCCATAGGTAACCTGACCATATACAGAATCCTGCATGCCACTAGGAGCAAGATATTTATAGTATTTTGGCTCAAAGAATTTCCAACCTTCATCTATGACCTTTTCCACCTTTTGAGGCTCACGTATATCTACTATAGGTACGCTCCAGTGATGATACATACCTTGTAGTGCTATCAAATCAAGTAAATCTGCATTGTGAAGGACTATGCTATTAATCTTCGATATTGTGTAGTTGAACTGCTCAAGCGATAAGCTATCAGCAAAGATTGGAACCAGAGTAGGAGTATCATTCATTGGCAAGTGCAGTACTTCCTGAACAACGTCTTTCATTAATATTGGTATATCCAATAAAGCATTTGGTCCACCTGTAACTAGTAAAGGATAACCCATATATACACGTTTTACTTCATGTGGAACTTGTTTTATTTCGATATCATTGTATTCATCGTATAGAGGTAGTGATCTACTCGAGCCCTTTCTAGCAATTATATATTTAATTCCGTATAGCGATAGTATGTCCTTATAAGACGGCGAATATTCATAGTATTTAGTCCACAAGAACGTAGTTCTACTAAGTGTAAACCCTGGATAGTTATAACTGAACGTATGTATTCCACTAACATATGTTACAGTAAGGTCTCTATGTAAAGGGTTAGACATATTTAAACAATTCCAAATATACTTAACGACATCTTGTCTCCATGACTTTATATACGAGGAATAGATTGGCTCATAGTTTGCTAGTACCGAGAATGGTGTTGAGTATGCCCAAGTGAGCGCACCTGATATGTAGATGCAGGTAATAGCTAGCAGAAATGCAGTTTTCAGTACTTTATAATTAGAGTTGCCTGAAGTTTTTGTTCTGCGAATTTGATGTTTAGCAATAATATATCCAATAAAGGCCGGGCTTAACGAGATAACTATATTCCAAAATATTAAAAGCCTATGCGGCTTTTTAAGGTAAACTCCATATGGTATAACACTTCTAATTATCTCATAGAGGTCTATATTTGCGGACATGCATACCATTATAAGCCCTACTAAAACAATTGTATAGAATACGAAGATTGTTACTTCATCCTCGCGATGTCTAAACTTAATCTTACTACTTAAGACCAAAGAAAACCCTAGCAGGAATACTGGTATTAAAGAGTAAGTTAATGATGGATATTTAATAATGTATCTAAACGGCCATATATGTGTAAAATGGTATTTATGCTCCATATTTATGGCTTGCAACGCCTCCATAAAGCTTGGGATGTATCGCCTCACAAAATTCTCTTCGTACCCGCTTATACCATGAACCTTTTTTAATGGCCAATCAATAATGTATGAGTATAAATATGGAGGTAAGAAATATAAAGACAACATTAAAGAGACAGCAAGGCCTGATGCTACGTAGGCTAGATACCTTAATGCTTTACATGTGTCGGTCTCGATAATTAAAATATAAATGAATATTGCTAAACATAGCAAAATTGTTGGAATACCGACAGTAATAATACTATCTAAGGGGTTAAGAAATGAAATCGAAAATATAATACCGCCTACTAAAGCATAGCGCGCCTTCTCACGTAACAATATATTTTGTGAGGTTATTCGATAATACTTATATGTAATCCACAGAGCAAGGGGTGCTAAGGAGAAGGCCCATGTACGTGCAGAGAAAAGTACTGTTTCACTTAAATAATATGAGGCTAATGAGTACGATACTGCGGAAGTTATATTTAGCACATTGTTCTTTCCAAATAATTCTCTTGTGAGTAATAGCATAGAAAAGGCGGCAACAATTGTTTGTATTAGAAAGTTTATCTTTGTCAGTAAAACAAGCAAAGAGAAATAGTCCCTAATAAACGGCTTTAACATAATCGCGAATATTGATATTATCTTTGTCGGTATTTGAGGTCCATATAGCCACCAGAAGAATAGAGGATTCTTAACTTTAGTCATATATTCACCATGGGCCATGTACGATGCATACTCGTTCACAAAATCAGCATGATAAAAAGGTACATTATTTAAAACTATCGATGGAAGTACTATGAAAAATACTATTATGGCGACTATCAGATATTGTAACCATGTGAATCTGTATAGACATTGTAATATTCTTGACTGCATATTTACATACTTCACCTCATTCAATAATTAAGGCTACCTTAATCCTTATAGGCAATTGATAGGAGGTCATTTGAAACCACCTTGGGTGCTTTCACTCCATTTAGTAGATATATTAAACGTATTAACTGCCATGTAATATGAACGACCATAGTTCCAATAATCTTCAAAACTTTCTTTGTAATTCTATGGTCATATCTACCAAAGGGCTTTACATTGCGTACAATTATCCTATTGAACCCTGCCAAGTTGAGGAGTTGGACAATACTAGTTTCTGTAAAGGCACCCATTCTATGAGTTAGGTCGCCATAAATGTTACGTATTGCAAGTGGGTTCGCTGCATTAGGTGTAAGGAGAATTAATATACCACCTTTAGATAGTCGCAAATAGCAGAGCTTACATAGTTTCAATGCATTCTCTAAATCGAAGTGCTCAATGAAATTGAATGCCAATATGGCATCATAGGTTTCCTGAGTTTTCTTAAGGAATTCTAGTGCATCAGCATGTAGGCAGTTTATGCCCCTCGATTTAGCGATTTCTATCTGTTCAGCATCTATATCTACTCCTAAAACATTACTGTACCCGATTCTATTTAGTGCCCATACTTCATGTCCTAGACCAGATCCAAGAACTAGTATCTTTGCTTTTTTATTCTTAGGCAAATAGTCCGCAATATGATCCTTCATCTGATAGTATTTGGATAAATACCCCTCTTCCAGCTTTTCCAATCTATACATATACTTTGCACGTGTTTCAAAATACTTGTTAAATAACTCATGCATCATATTTCTTCACCTAAATTTGCTAGCCACTCTACTGTACACACTCACGACTCTATCGATATGTACATCCCAATTAAACAATTTAGCTCTCTCAAGACCTCTCTTAACAATTTTTTCACGTATTTGCGAATCGGATAAGATGTTAAGTATTGCGTCAACGAAACAATTATGGTCATATGGATCGCAGAGTATAGCAGCATTACCTACTATTTCAGGTACTGCATATGCGTTGGACGTCACCACGGGGCATCCACAAGCCATTGCTTCTACAGTAGGGAATCCGAAGTTCTCATGTAGGGAGGGAAATAAGAGCATCTCAGCCCCATTATATAAAGCCACAAGATCTTCTTTTGGAACCCATCCAAGCATTCTTACATGATCTTGTAAGCTAAGTTCATTAATGAGTTTTCGAACAAATAGGTTATTCCAACCAGAACCAACAATTACGAGTACTAGGTCCCTTATTCGCTTTCTAACTATATAGAATGATCTGAAGAGAACTTCGGGATTTTTTCTTCTGCTAAATGCACTAACATGCAGTATATATCTTGATCTAATACCATATCTAGCCTTGGCACTCACAATAAGATTATTACTTAATGGTCTAAATATTGTATGATCTATGGGCAGGTGAATCACTTCTACTTTGAAGTTTGGCACTTTAAGTTTCTTTAATAATGTATCACGTACATGATCACTAATAGCTATGAAATATGTAATGCATTTTGCTACTTGTCTTTCAAGAGTTTTCTTCATGATACGTAATATAGGTGTTGTGTAATCATCTAGACCTGGCTCATCCCAATGTATAGTTCCGTGAACAGTGACTATTGAAGGGGTATCGAGTTTTGATATTGAGGGCCACCAGGACCATGGTATTGCATTAAAATGTATAACATCTAGATCCAGTTTGTTTATTTCACGTTCTCTTGAGTAGGGTAGTTTAGGAATTATTGCCTCCTCTGTTAACCTATATATTGGTAAATCGGATTTTTTATGGTGAATAAGTACTATTTCAAGATTGGTTTTCTCGACCAACTTCTTTATCAAATCTATTTGATGCAAGGAAGGTGCATTTCTAGGATACTTATCTATATAGTGTGTGAATATACCAACTCTCATTAAGTCAGATCACCACTTCTTACTCTAAATAATGCTAAGAGCGAGAGTTCTCTAATAGCTTTTCGAATAGATTCATCTCGCGAAATAGTATTCTTAATCTCGAGATATGGAACTTGAGTTAGAGACGGAATTCTAATTCTTGATGGATGTCCATAAACAGGTAGAGGCAGTAACCTACTCAGAGGCTCTCCAAATGCTTCACCATGATCTGATGTCACTACTATTTTTCCTAATAAAATTTCTGTGAGTTTCTTGACATAATGAAGTACTAAAAATAAGTTAACCATGTACGCTCTCAATACTTCTGAGAAATTTTGACGCATATATTCACATATTTTATCTGGTATTCCTGCATATAGACATCTTTTTCTAAATAAATTCTTAGCTATCTTGATAAGTGTTAATAAGTTATTTTTATGAATATCATAACGTAATGCTTTGCTCATGAATTCTCTATTCAACGCATTAATATGATTAAACTTTCTGTCAATGAAAGGATAGTGAGGCTGTAGAAACCATATAATCATTCTCTTGACAGGGTTTTTTATATAAGTCTTTAAAGTAACATAATACATGTCTTCAGGTCTTACTGTCTGCATCTCTTTATCCCAATAATTCTTCCATACTGATATATATTTATAAAATATTTTCTTAAACCTTACCCCTAGTACATGATCGATCATGGGGTTAGAATTCACGAAAATAACATCCTTCTCTTTGTCTATATTTATACTATTAATACTTTTCTCTATAAACTCCATAGTTGAAGAGCCTAAGGATGTAATACATCTAAATTTAATAGCTGAGGGAAAGAACTTTCTATAAACGTGTCTAAACACATCACATCTACAAGCGTCCAATACTATAAGGTAATCCCAGTCAATATTTAACACATTGACCCCTTTGTTAGTACCAAATAGAAGAGTCAACATTACATCTAGTATCTTGTTATATATTTCGATGCCTTGCCGCCTCTTTCTTAATTAACTTAATTTAAATTATTGATAATCACGAGAGCCACATGGTACAACATAGCTATAGGTAACATTGATGTTGACCTGGTTCTTGGAATTACTTTTTTATTCCACATTATGCAGATAATATATTATTTTCTAATCAATGTGATGACTTTTAGATAAAATATGAATACTCTTTGTAGTACTCAGTCTACTCACTATCTCCATTTCAATAAGATTCCATCAAATAATCCTTTAAGTGCAGCTTTTATAACGCAGTTCTTCTCCTGTGGGTTATCGACTAAAACCATGATTAGATAGTATATTGATATAAAAAGCGAGAAAAATGTAGAAAATACATGCTGGAGTATATTTTTACTCCATATTCTATGAAAGAAGAACCTATTGCGTATAGTGTAATAAGCCCGCATAGGATTTCTTAAACGCATTTTAAACTTCTCCTTAGTGAAGGGTACATCGTGCCAGACTTTTGCTGAGGGGACTAACATAACTCTATACCCTGCTTGTTTTACTCGATTACAGAAATCACCCTCATCATAATGTATAGGAAACAACTTAGAGTTTAACATACCTACCTTCTCTATTACTTTACGAGGAACTATAAAGGCATTAGGAAAGGCGTCAGACTCTATTATTTTATCAAAAGTACCATCATCTATAGTATCGCGACCTATAAATTTTGTTATTGTATTGTAGTAATTTATTTTAACGCCAGCACACCAAATTCTTTGAGAGTCTTTAAGATAATACATCTTTGGTCCAGCAACACCTACACTTGGATGAGACTCCATAAATGTAACTAAGTTCCAAATAGTGTCAGAATCTACAATGTTATCATCATCTATTATAAATATATAGTCTCCGCAGGAGTTTCTAATTCCGATATTTCTCGATTCAGCAAGTAATTTCTCTTTATTATTTCTTATAATCTTTATTTGAGGAAAGATCCTTCGTACTAGAGAGAAGGTACCATCACTAGAATTATCATCAATAACTATTATTTCCATTTTATCACTTGGATATTTAGAGTAAAGTATTGACCTTATAAGTCGCACGAGATGCTTTTTTCTATTATGTGTCACAATGACTATGGAGACTAATGGAAGTTCACTAAACAATGGCCTCTCCATCCATCTCTTTAGGAATTGGTAACCCGTATAGACTAAGTATTGTAGGAGCAATATCATATACACTAGCATTTCTTCTCTTGGAAGTGAAGTAAGTATCGCGTCCATGTATTGCAAATATTCCATATAATCTATGTGTACCTGACCAAAATGGATGAACATCTATCAATTTATTGCTCCCTAGCTCGAAGAACCTAGATACAATATATTTTTGAAGAGAGTTTATACAAACAATATCTGGTGCTTCTTGTAAATACTTCCCTCTATATAAGGTCTCCTTTCTATAAATTAAATCAAAGATTTGTTTGTCATTATGAGTTAATCTTTTTAATCTATCTATGAGATCTGAGATAAGGGAAGTGTATTGTTGACCCTGTATGGCATATTTATTTATATATATCTGACCCATATTTCCACTAGCATATGCTAATGTATTACACCAGTCTATGTCATCTAATGAAAGAGTTATTTTATTTATTAACATTTTTATAAGTGATCTCTCTCTATAAGCCTCTGTTTGTATTTTCTTACCTAAATTAATTAATGAAACAATAGAGAAAAGTCTGTTGGGTGTAAAACCTAAGTTAAAGAGTACTTTCTTAACTTTCGTCCAAAAGTTGGTCTTTAATTTAATGAACCCTTCATCTATTAACCATTTATTTAGCGAGACTGCGTAGTACACTGGCCCTAGTCCATGGTCAGAAACAAGGATAATTACATCGTCTTCATTCATAGTACTAAGGATTTTTCCAAGAGCAATATCTAGCCTTATGCACATTTCAGTTATTGCTTGTTTAAGCTTTCTTGAGGCACCTTTATACCTTGGATGATTCTCATCTATATATTTCCATAGAACATGTCCAAGAGCATCTAATCCAACGAAGGTAGTCCAGATGAATTCATAGTTTCGTTCCATGATATATAATGTTACTTTTTCAACATAGTCTGCTATAACGAACTGATCATCAACAAATGCTTCTTCATCATCAAAAGGACTATATTTAGGCTGAAAATGCAAGTCCTTACCAAACTCTTTCTTTAACTCATAAATTAATTTTCTAGGGTAAGTGTGCTTGCCCAACTTCTCTGGACAGGGAAAGCCGCTTATCATAATCCCATAAACTTTCCAGGGAGGATATGTCATAGGTACATTTATTATGGCCACTCGCTTACCTCTCATACTCAGCAAATCCCATATGGCTAAAGAATCAATATCTCTACTTGTTACAGGTTTTATACGATAACCGTTTTTTGTAACTATTACCTTTGCAAAGTCAAAAATTCCATGCTTCCCCGGATTTTTACCAGTAAATAGGCTAACCCAGGCAGAGGCTGAAATAGGAGGTATAGTGCTCTGCAATTTACCCCATATACCCCTATTTATTAATCGCTTGATATTTGGTAGCTTTCCCTCTCTTACTAGCGGTAATAAAATATCCCAATCTCCTCCGTCTAGTCCTATTACTATCACTCTTCCTGTCTTTTTCATGTAGTTATCCTCGCCTAGTAGAGAATTTTAAAGTAAGTTGTGCTTATCAATATATTAATCATTACTTCAGGCCTTTAGGTTATTTCTTCAAGTCGTCAATTTCACGAATTGTAACTTTTTGGTTCTATAGAACTGTATTTTTCCGGGGATTTTTCCTGTAGTTATTAGTGTCCGGGCAGAAAGCTGGGGCTGGAGAATCCAGACTTTCAAGTATTCCCCAGGCCTCTTCTTCCATTAATCATTTAAATGTAGGTAACTCCCCTTCTTTGACCTAAGAGACTATAGGATCCCAAGTTCCTTCATCAATTCCTATAACGATTACCTTGTTTTTAATCCAAGACACTTTCAATAACTCTTTCAAAATATTTGTAGCTAATGTCCCAATTAAAGTGCGTAACCCAATTTAACGAGTTGTATACCATTTTTTGTAATAATTCTCGGTCTTTCAATAATGTTGTCAAGGCTTTTGATAATGCTTTTATATCGCCATATGGAACTAATATCCCTGTTTTCATATTCTTTATGGAATCTCTTAGCCCTGGAACATCATAACTTACTGCTGGTGTTCCGTGGGCATTTGCTTCCAATACTGTTAATCCAAAACCTTCTTTCCTAGATGTACATATTAATACCCATGCTTGTTGCATGAGCTTTGCCTTCATTTTCTCCTTGACTTCACCTAGAACTTCCACGTTTTCAAGTTGCAAATTATCAACTATTTTTCGTAATATTTTTGTACCTTTTCCCGCTATAATCATTTTCATGTTTGGTATCCGCTTCGATGCCAGTACAAAAGCAATAAGTGCATGATATGGTTGCTTATATCTCTTATATCTCGAAAACCATAGTACTACTGGGCAAGGACTTTTACTCTTTGATGCATGTGTATGTGAATTATGGAGATTATGGTCTACTCCGTTTAGTATTATAC
>QMSC01000032.1 GCA_003649515.1 Thermoprotei archaeon
CTACAAGTGCTAGAATAATAGCTAGAAATCTAGGACTAGACATCCACAACATCAACAAACATAGTAGCACTAAGAGAACACAAAAATACAGAAAACGGTTACAGTTTCGCTACCCCCTTTCCCCCGATACACTCCTCTTTAAGCATTTCTGGAGGAAAACCTGCTAGTAAGAGTATTTTGATTATCGAGTTCTTTAGTTGAGATGTAATTAAAGTTGCGACCAAAGCCTCCTGGGGATACCCGTAAACAACGATAGTATTTTCAGGAGATAAAAGTGCTGCAGGGATAAACAACAGATCCTCTTCTCCGTCGACTGTTATCATAGTCTTCTTATTGCTATGAAGCTTATCCCTTATCGCGTTAAGTATCGAGCCCCAAGCTTCATAGGTAATCGTGGAAGGGGGATTCTTAACCCTTTTCTCCACGTAGTAGCCAGTATTGGCTAAGAAAGTTCTAGCTCTGCTTGTCTTTTCCCTTAAGCTTCGCTCATCAATTATTACAATATCGGGCTTCTTATCGGAGTACTTAAAGCAGTTTTCTGAGACTATATCTCCAACAGATATTAGTAAGGGAGGATTATATATCTCTACCAAACATTTCAGCTTTCTGACAGCCTTAGGCGGCGGCTCGAAGAAGGCGAAGCCTACTTTAACTTGAAATAAGAACCGTTTTTCAGGTTTCAAGTTAAATAGAATCTTCATAGCGCGTTCAGCGTACTTTTAAGGCATACCTACCCGTCTTCTCTAGCCCTAATTTCTCTGCTAGGAGAGAGCCGTCTTCTATGATTATTGCTAGGCCAAACCAGTCCCTAGAAAGGTCGCTCGATCCGCAGAATTCGCACTTATCCGAATCTAAGGGCATAAGCCTCTTACAGTTTCGGCAAGCCTTAAAGGGGGTACCTATCCTTCTGCTCATTTATGGATCCCTTTTCAGCTAGCATTATTTAGAACTGTAGTATATAAATACGATTAGCAGCTACGCGAATTACTCAATCAAGAAACTCTTCTTAGCTTCTCTGTAAAAAATGACGGGAAGACCTAAGCGACGGAGCCTTCTTCTAAGAGCCTTATCATTAGTAGCCACATAACATCCTTCGTTTAGCGCATAAAGTATAATCTTATCATCCGTTTTAAGGCCTTCCTCAATTCCAGAGTTTACTATGATTACTTTCTCACCTACTATGTGCAACACTCTTCTAAAGAGACCCCTTTCAGATGGTCTACCTAGGTTGATTTTTCGCAGGGTTTCCTCTACGTTTTCTAAGAGCACCAGGGGTAGAAAGCGTTCTTCAAGTAAATTGCTCAACTCCTCAAAAATATCGATCCTCTCTTGAAGCATTAACGCAAGTATATTCGTATCAAGTAACACTTTTATCATCTGCTCCACATCCAAGAGTTCAATTCTGGATGGAGATGCATTTAGAGTTTAATTTCATCACTCATTATTATTATTATCCAGTTTTCTTTCATGATATTGCTTTAACACGCAATGAACATTTATCTACAATTATGCTGAGCTTCGTATTACATTGCTTCCCATACTGATATGTCTCCTCAATATGTGAGATCTAAGTTGCTCTTGAAATAAGGATCGAGTATGAGATGCACCTGAGAGACAAGACTCTGGGAAGAATTTATTAACATTTGTTGTACTTCACGTGAGAGTGGAGTATCATGGGGAGAAAGCGAGTGATAATATTGGGAGCCGCTGGTCGAGATTTTCATGTTTTTAACATGGTTTTCAGGGATAACTCCTCTTTTGAGGTTGTTGCCTTTACAGCCGCTCAGATACCAAATATAAGCGGTAGGGTTTATCCACCAGAGCTTGCAGGCCCGCTGTATCCTAACGGAATACCTATATATGACGAAGATATGCTCCCGGAACTGATTAGGAAGTTCGATGTAGACCTAGTGGTCTTAGCCTACAGTGACTTGTTACATACCGAGGTTATGCATAAGGCATCTCTTGCTCTAGCCTCTGGGGCATCTTTTATGCTATTAGGCCCTAAGGAGACAATGATCGAATCTAAGAAACCTGTCATAGCCGTATGCGCTACTCGGACGGGAGCCGGTAAGAGCACTGTGACTCGAAAGATATCTAACATTCTTAAAGAGCTTCGCATAAGCCACGTGATTATAAGGCATCCAATGCCCTATGGAAATCTAAAGGAGTATAGGGTACAGAGGTTTACTAGTTTGAAGGATTTAGACCGGTATAAGTGTACAATAGAAGAAAGAGAAGAGTATGAGCCCCATCTCGAGAGAGAAGTAGTAGTTTACTCAGGTATCGATTGCAGAGAGATCTTAAAACAGGCGGAGAAGGAGGCTGATGTAATAATATGGGATGGAGGGAACAACGATTTCCCCTTTATAAAGCCTGACTTAATGATAACAGTTACTGATCCTTTAAGAGCAGGCCATGAAGTAAATTCCTATCCTGGCGAAGTCAACCTTAGAATGGCAGATATAGTAATAATTAACAAGATTAACGTAGCATCTCCTGAGAATATAAGGCTAGTGCGCAAGAACATTAAGTTATTCAACCCTGAAGCAGTCGTGATCGAAGCCGAATCCATAATAATAGTGGATAGACCAGAACTAATAGCCAGTAAAAGAGTATTGGTCATCGAGGACGGCCCCACAGTGACCCATGGTCACCTCGGCTATGGTGCTGGCTACATGGCAGCGGTGAAGTACGGTGCTCGAGAGATAGTGGACCCACGACCTTACGCTATTGGCTCCATACGAAAAGTTTACGAAGAATACCCACACATAGGGCCCGTTCTCCCTGCTATGGGTTACGGCGAGACGCAAGTCAAGGAGCTTGAAGAGACGGTTAAGAACACACCTTGTGATAGTATAGTTCTAGGAACACCCGCAGACATCTCTAGACTCATGAGTGTAAATAAACCCGCGACGAAGGTTAGGTACGAGCTCAAGGAAAGGGGAACGCTTACATTAAGGCAAATAGTAATTAGATTTCTCTCGGAGAAACTGGGAAAGAAGTACTCTGCATAAATTTCGTTGGATCATTTCCTTTATAGCTCTCTAAGTAGATCATTTCTTGTGTTAAATCAACTACTCAGGTGTCAGCCGATGAATGATATTCCGCAACTACAAGTAGCGCTAGATATTACCTCTCTAAAAGAGGCCTTAAACATTGCCAGGAGGGCGATCTCAGGTGGCGTGGATATAATAGAGGCAGGTACACCACTCATAAAAGCCTCTGGCGTGAGCGCTGTAAGAAAACTCAGAGAGGAATTTCCTACATACCCTATAGTCGCTGATCTAAAGATATTCGACGCCGGTAAACTAGAAGCAGACCTTTTTTTATCAGCTGGCGCCGACATTGTGACCGTACTTGCGGTGGCTGCTTATGAGACCATTGAAGAGGTTATTGAGACAGTCCATCAGAGAGGTAAGAAAGTTATGGTTGACATGATGAATGTTGGTGACGTTATGGACGTCGTTCAGCCGATCGTTCGCAGGGGCGCTGACATAATATGCCTTCACGTAGGTGTAGACACACAGCGTAGAAGAGGAGTGGACGCACGAGTACTTGTAGAGGAATTAAAGGCCATTAAGGAGAGATTTAGTGTTAACGTGGCCGTTGCGGGAGGAATAAACGAGCACACAGCCCCTCTTTTTGCCTGTGCTGGAGCCGATATAATTATCGTGGGCGGCCGAATAACTAAAGCTAAAGATCCTGAGGAAGCCGCGAGAAGAATTAAAGAGGCAATTATATCAGCTTTAAAGGAGTAAGATTAAAAAGATCATGAGAGAACTGAACTCTGGCTAGCTATAGAATAATTATTCAGGTTTGAACATCATGATGCGCAAGATAGTCCTCTCAGAGGAATACTTAAAGAAACTGCTAAACTATGCTTTAACTCACTGTGAAAGTGTATGTCCGAGCAAAAGAGACCCCTCCACCTGTCTATTACTTGTCGAGCTGAGAAGGGCTCTAAATATGCCTGATCCTCCATGCGTTGAGGACTACGGTGGTTTTGACGAAAAAACCTTCAGAAAAATAGTTAAGGATATAGAGAAAAGGTGGGGTAAGAGCATAAAGGAAGTACTAATTGAACTCAAACAAAAGGGACCGAAGAACCTTCAAGAGCAAATAGATCAGATAGATGGAGAGTTTGCATTAAATATCATTAAGGTATTTAAAGAAAATCGTGGAGTAAAGATGTTCACAATCTCGGAATCAGATGATTTATAAATCGTGGTGAAAAAGAAGAAAAGGAGCTATGTTCGTGGTATTTATCCTAGGTCCAGCAGGTTCGGGCAAATCTACTTTTACGAGCTCTTTTTCTAACTTTCTGAATGAAGTTGAGATAGATAACATTAGAGTAAACCTTGATCCAGCTGTTGAGAGTTTACCTTACGTGCCTGATGTAGACGTTCGCGAGTATATTACAGCCCGTGAAGTGATGGAGAAGTACGGTCTTGGACCTAACGGGGCCATTATAGCGGCGACTGATATGTTGATAAAGTTTCTGAAGAACCTTAAGGAGGAGATCATTTCCTTAAAACCTGGCTATGTTCTGGTAGACACTCCCGGGCAGCTGGAGTTGTTTGCTTTTAGACAATCCGGAAAGGAGATCATATCGTACCTCAGCGGCGAACGCGCTAGTATGGTTTTCATAATAGATACCATACTTGCGCTCCTACCGTCAAGTTTCGTATCCTCGCTACTACTATCCGCGTCTGTCTTCTTCAGATTCAATTTACCCATGGTTTTAGCATTAAACAAAATAGACATGATAGATGAACGCAAAGTAAACGAGATTCTGAACTGGATCGAAAACCCTGAAGAAATATATACCACCTTAGCGCGGGAGAGAAGCCTTGAAGCCTTCTTTCATGAGAACATAGTCAGAGTGATAGAGGATTTCCTGAGGGTTTTCAAGTGTATACCGATATCGTCTACGAAAAACTTGGGGCTTGAGAACGTGTACTCAGTACTTCAGCAGATCTATATAGGAGGAGAAGACTTTACTGTACTGACACCCTAGCTTTAGAGACGATCACCCGTTAAGGACAGCTAAAGCTTATATTCTACCTAGTATTTTAGTGTCGAAAAGGGAGCTAGTATGTCTCAGAGAGCTATCGAGATCATCGAAAGAGCAAGGCGTGAAGGAAGAAAAGTGCTTCTGGAGCCGGAAGCAAAAACTATCTGTAGTTTTTACAATGTTCCTGTAACAGTATTTGATGTAGCCAAAAGCTCCGAAGAAGCTGTGGAAAAAGCTAAACGCATAGGCTTTCCTATAGTCATGAAAATCATTTCTCCCGATATAATTCATAAATCAGATGTTGGAGGAGTTTTCGTTAATGTAAAGAATGAAGAGGAAGTGATCACGACATATAACAAAATCGTTGAGAACGTCAAGCAAGCAGTGCCTAAAGCAAGGATTTACGGCATTTTAATACAAGAAATGGCCCCTCAGGGCGTAGAGACTATCGTGGGTGGAATTAGGGATCCTCAATTTGGTCCAACGATAATGTTCGGGCTTGGCGGAATCTTTGTAGAAATTCTTAAGGACGTCTCGTTCAGAATAGCCCCAGTTGATAAAGATGAGGCGCTTGAAATGATACAGGAAATAAAGGGTTATCCGATTCTTCAGGGCTATAGAGGCTATTATAAAGCAGATATAGGTAGCCTTGTAGATATAATTATGAAAGTATCTAACATGCTAATGGATTTACCTATAAGTCAATTAGATTTGAACCCTGTTTTTGTTTATGAAGAAGGTAAGGGTGCTAAGGTCATTGATGCCAGGGTAGTTCTTGAGTGATCTATAATGATTGCCGACAAGGACATTTTATCCGAGCCAGAGTATAGAAAGCTTAACGAGCTCAGGGAGAAATTTAGGACGATCCAGGAAGAGGCCTTAAAAGCTCAGAGCGAGCGAGATGAGCTGAACAATATCGTTAGAGAGCTCTCATTAAATGTGAGAGAAAAAAGAGAAGAATTGAGGGAGCTGAGAAGCACTCTGAGGGAATTGAAGGATAAAAAGTTCTCTAAGATAGCGACGCTTAGACAGCTTCGAGAGAGAAAAACTCAGCTTCGAGACAGACTTTCGGAACTCAGGAGAGAAAGAAGAAGGCTTATTCAAGAGAGAAAGTCTCTCATACAGCTAGTGGGCAAACAAAGATTAAGTTTAGATGAACTAAAACAGCAGTTTGAGGAGATAGAGTGGAGATATCAGACAACACCTCTTTCTCCAGAAGAGGAAAAATGGTATATTGGTAAACTGCTTTCGCTCGAGAAAAAGATATACGCTGTTAGTAAATTAAACGAAATCTCAGATAGAATAGATAAAATAGAGAAGGAATATGCGAGTCTCTTAGAAGAGTACAGGGAGATAAGCGAAAATCTAAAGAAAGGATATGAGGAGATACAGAGGATGAATGAGGAAATAAACGCCTTAATCGAGAGAGTAGAGGGGCTGAGAGAGGAATTATCGAGCCTAGTAAGCGAGCGCGACAAAATGAAAATGAAAGCGGATGAGAAGCACAAAATGTATTTGGAGCTAAAAATGAAGGCTCGAGAAATAAAGCAAGAAATAGAAAAATATTCCCTATTATTGAAGGCAAAGAAGATTTCTAGACTTATAGATGAACAGCGAAAGAGAATGCTTCAACGGGCACAAGAGATATATAAGAAATACGAAAGAGGAGAAAAGCTAACGTTTGAAGAATTAAAAATACTGATAGACCTAAATCTTATTTAGTTACATATCAAAAGTCTTAATACTCCATTAAAAACTTTACAAATTCTCTACTATTTAGAAATTAGATAGGCTTATAACTATAGAAATCAAAGTTATCTTAGTATTTGGATAAGGTGTGGCTCGTTGAGTGCTGCGCCACGGAAGGTGCTCATTCTATGCGTTGATCGTGATGCGGATATAGAAGTCGTCACGAGAAGGAGAACGCCTATCATAGGGCGCGACAAAGTCCTTGCTGCAGCAGTAGACTTCGCAATAAAGAGCCCTGAAGACTCCGACGCCAACGCTCTTTTCGCAGCAGTACAGATGTACGATACATTAAGAGAGAGCTTTGGAAGCGAAAATCTAGAAATAGCAGTACTAGCCGGTACTCCAAGTGAGGGACTTGAAGCTGACATTAAGATCCTAAATGAGCTAGAACAAGTGTTGAAGATCTTCAATGCAGAAGGAGTAGTTCTAGTATCTGATGGTCCAACAGATGAACAAATACTACCTGTTATACAATCGAAGATCCCTGTAATTTCTGTAAAGAGAATAATTGTTCAGCAATCGAGAGGCGTGGAAGAGACTTTTCTGATGCTAACTCGATACATTGAAAAGCTCTTTCGTGAGGAAAAGTACAGGAAATACTCTCTAGGAATACCCGGAGTACTAGTTCTCTTATACGCTCTCTTTCAGGCACTTAACATAGAATTAACATATGTGCTCCACATATCGCTCGCGATTATGGGCTTTGTTTTGGTCATAAAGGGCTTTTCCATAGATGAGAAAATTAAGTCCGTATATACCCATCACCCCGTGACCTTCACGTCGCTCGTTGCATCGATAATAATCATATGGGTGGCTTCCGCAGTCGCTACTGCAAAGATCACTGAATTAAACCAGCCTCCGAGCATAAGGCTTGTATCCCAGCTCCTCCTCTCGGAAATTAGCGGTCCTATAACGCTGTTAGACCTCTTCCTATTCTCAATTATACTAATCATTATAGGCCGTATAGGCGATCAAGTGATATCTCTTGGACTAGGAAAAGTTTCCTGGAGATACTATGTGTTCCTAACATTCACAATATTATCGAGACCTGTTTTCATTGAGGGGATTAAGGTCACCATAGGTATGGGCGATATATTCTACCTGTTCTACTGGACTACCATAACCTTAATAGTCTCCTCACTTGTAGGAGGATTCTTCGTTCTGAGAGAAAAGCTAAAAAGTAGCTGATACGTTTTCTGGAAGAGCGCATGTACTGCTTCATCGTACTTTCTGGTGAACATGATACACTGCCTTATGCTGAAGTAATCTCACTCCTTCAAGATAATCTGATGCTCAAAGACGTTGCCGGGAAGAAAAATGTGTTCTTTTATGATCAAGTAATACGAGCAAACATTACTCCCCAGGAGTGTAAAGAGGTTGTTGAAAAGTGCGCCTTTGCACATTATGGGTGCCTTGAGATAATCTCATCATCGCAAAATCTCAGAGAGATCGTCGAGAAATTAAGTGAAGTCAGCTGGAAAGAATTTATTAACAAAAAAGTTATTTCGGTAAGAGTTATTAGAATGAAGGAGTATGGCTTACATATTCAAGTACCAGTTTTGGAAAAGCACATAGTCTCAAGCATTAAGGAGAGTATAGGCGACTTAAGGATAGATTATAAGAAACCTAGCATCAAACTAGTAGGTATTCTAACAGAAGACAGGTTCCTATTAGGCAAATTGATAGCTCAAAGTTCCAGAAAGGCTCTTGAAAGAAGAAGACCTGGTCAAAGACCTTTCTTTCATCCAAGCGCCCTCGATTCTAAACTCGCTAGGTTTATGTTAAATGCATGTAAAGTGAAGGAGGGGGATGTGATTCTAGACCCATTTTGTGGTACAGGCACTATACCCCTCGAAGCAGAACATTTGGGAGCTAGAGCTTTAGGGGTCGACGTGAACTTAGAATTAATTAAGGGAGCGCTAATTAATATTCAATATCTATCCAAGGAAAAGGGTGCGATTATAGACTTATTGTGCTCAGATATATTCCTCTTACCTCTCCGCAAAATCAAGGGAGTGAAAGTGGTAACAGATCCTCCTTACGGGAGAGTTGCCTCAACTCACGGAAGAAATGTGAATGAAATATATGCCGTGTTCTTCAAACTTTTAGTAAATAACATACGCGCCCAACGAGTCGTTATGCTCTCTCCACACTGGATACCTTTAAAAGACTTTATTTATAAGTGTAATTTGAGAATTGTAGAGCAACATGCTTTAAGAGTTCACGGAGGACTCACGAGGAAGGTCACGGTTATAGAAAACCCAGACATCCCGCGTTGACATGAAAGTTTAAGCGGTGCTTACAATGATCGAACTGTTCTTTCTGGGCACTGGAGGAACCTATCCCCGAAAAACTAGGAACACTATGTGCATCGTAGCTAGGATTAGGGGTGATGTAATAGTATTTGATTGCGGCGAGGGGTGTCAGAAAGATTTCATACCCAGGTTTGGAGTCAATAAAGCCACCATCATATTAATATCACATATTCACGGAGACCACGTGCTTGGACTTCCGGGACTTCTCCTATCCTTCAATCTGCTAGGACGAAAGAAGAACTTAACGGTAATAGGCCCCTTGGGCATACAGAGGTATCTTGCAGGGCTTATGAAATCCCTGAAAATACGGTTGTGCTATCCACTTGAAGTGTTAGAAGTTGGTCGCTTCGAGGGCCTTAGAGAAGTCTACTCGTCAAAGAATTACTCTATATTTGCTTGGCATGTAAGACATACAGCACCCACCTTAGGATACATATTGCATGAAAAGAGACCACGAGGGAAGTTTAACGTTGATAAGGCGAAGGAACTAAAAATACCGCGCGGAAGACTTTGGAAAAAGCTACAACTGGGGTTAACTGTTCGTCATAGGGATAATATATACTATCCGGAGGACGTTTTAGATAATATGAGTAGTGGTGTGCGAGTAGTCTATAGTGGAGATACATTGCCCGACTTAAATCTCATGAAGTACGCAGCCCATGCCGACGTCCTGATTCATGATGCATCGTTCCTCTTGAGAGACTTTTCCAAGGCACTAGAATCAGCCCACTCCACAGTTTTCAATGTGGCAGAAATCGCAGCTAATATAGGCGTTAAAAACCTCGTATTAGTTCACATCACACCACGATACGACAGTAAAGTAGATAGACTTAGTGAAGAAGCGAGCCAAATATTTAACGGTAACGTTTTCATTCCTGAGGACGGAGAAGAACTAAGGGTAAAATAGAACTATATCTACTTCAGCAACTATAAGTTATAAATTAGTGCTTGTGAAATAAAGTTATAAAGAGGTGTAAAACTTGTCCGAGAAATACTACCTGATAGGAAACGTGTTGGGAATATTCTTGTTAGATGATGAAGGCAACTTAGTTGAGAAAGAATTATTCGAAAGGGATGCATCCCAGATAGCTGCGAAGCTCCATGAGCTTGAGAGAAGTAAAGTTATACCGGAAATAGACCGCTTACTCGAGCGCTTTACTTCAGAGAAGCCCTCTGCAACAATAGTCTTAGAGGACGAAGAGCTGGCCAAGAATATAGCATCTAAATACAAGATGCTTAATGTCACCGTAGAAACTCCCTGTAAAGGAGGTTTATTACTGCGCTCAAAGTTAGTCGATTACTTGAATCAGCTTAAAGTTTCTGAGCAGGAGTACCTTAACCTACTATGGGAAGTATCCCATGAATCCACTAGACTTAAGGTAAAGGAGACAGCCGAAAAACGCGATTTATTTATCGCACAGGCAATTTCGACGCTAGACGAGACAGATCGCGTCATAAACCTTTATGCTTCAAGGCTTCGTGAATGGTATAGCTTACATTTCCCCGAGCTTAATAATGAAGTGAGAGATCATCGTTTATACACGTTAATAGTGCATAATGTGGGTAGTAGAGAAAACTTTAGCGTTGAGAATCTTTTAAAGGTGGGGATCGATAAGGAACGGGCTCAACATTTAGTGAAACTTGCCAG
>QMSC01000033.1 GCA_003649515.1 Thermoprotei archaeon
CTTTTCGATTACGCGCTTGCTGACGCTAAAAGTACTATGGGAATAGCCGATAAGTTACTACCCTTCATAATACAGCTATCTAGTATTGTGGGGCTACCACTGGATCAAATAGGACCAGCCTCTGTAGGTAGAAGGGTGGAATGGTACTTGATGCGTCATGCATACAAATTTGAAGAGCTAATACCCAATCTTACGGAAAGGCCACATGTATCCTATAAAGGAGCTATAGTTCTAGAGCCTAAGAAGGGAGTTCACGAGAACGTCGCAGTATTAGATTTCTCAGCAATGTATCCCAACATTATGATCAAGTATAACATCTCGCCCGACACTTATGTCGATCCCAGCGAAAGCTTAAGAGAAGAGGATGTCTATGTGGCGCCAGAAGTTGGACATGAGTTCAGAAAGAAGCCGGATGGCTTCTATAGGAAGGTTTTACTCAACTTACTCCGAGCAAGAGAGGAAATAAGATCTCGCATGAAAGGTCTAGACCCTACGTCAATTGAGTACCGAATACTAGACGAGCGTCAAAGGGCGCTCAAAATAATAGCTAACGCAACCTACGGCTACTGTGGCTGGATTGGTGCCAGATGGTATAAAAGAGAAGTAGCTGAAGCAACGACTGCATGGGGACGTAAAATAATCACGGAGACTATAAAAATGGCTCAATCTCTAGGGCTTGAAGTAATATACGGTGATACTGACAGCGTCTTTGTGAAGTACGATAAGGAAAAAGTGGAGAAGCTAGTAAAAATGGTAAAAGAGAGATTTGGTCTAAAGATAAAACCAGATAAAATATATGTAAGAGTGTTCTTTACCGAAGCCAAAAAGAGGTACTGTGGGCTTCTACCCGATGGACGAATAGATGTTGTAGGCTTAGAAGCCGTTAGGGGCGATTGGTCTGAGCTTGCAAAAGAGGTTCAAGAGAAAGTAATAGAGATAGTCGTAAGAGAGGGTGATCCGTATAAGGCTGTTAATTATGTTAAGGACGTAATTAAAGAGCTAAGGGAGGGAAAAATTCCCTTATCCAAGTTGATAGTATGGAAGACTCTAAGCAAGGATATCAGCGAGTACGAGGCTCACGCAGCACATGTGGCTGCAGCGAGAAAGATGCTTAAGGCTGGTATTGCTTTAAAGAAGGGCGATAAAATAGGTTTTATAATAACCAAAGGTTTTTCGTCGAGAATTTCCGACAGAGCGGAACCTTACTTCATGGTAAAGGACTTTTCACAAGTGGATGTGGACTACTACATAGATAAGCAGATTATTCCAGCAGCGCTAAGGATACTCGGCTACTTCGGCATAAAAGATACCCATATTAAGACTGTAGGGAAACAAACTTCTCTTTTTGACTTTTTCTAATGACCTAGTACCTCGTCGAATGTCAATATGTTTATGTCTGCCGGAAGCTTAGAGATGTTGCCTTTTCTAGCACCAATTAGGATTCTTACGTTTTTCTTAAATGCTGCGTCGACAACTCTTTGAGTTACGATGCCATCGAAAACTATGTACTTCACGCTTCCATCCGGTACTTCCTCCAAGCGCTTAACGAGATCCCTTACGGGGATCTTCTCTACCTCTTTCCAGTTCTCGTCAAACAGCACTCCTTCGAGTGTTCCCTTGAGGTTCTGAATGAGGTCCTTTATGCCATCAGGTATCTCTATCTTAATTACTTCAGCTACCTCCTCAGGAATTTCTTCTCGAACCTTTGGAGGAACCTTCTTCTCCATTTCTGCAAAGTACTCTTCTACTGAAACTTTATTTCTGAGGCATTTGGCTATCTCCTTTCCTGTAAGTTCCTCTACCTCCCTCCCAGGAGGGGCTCTTGCTACGTAATCTACATCTACTGCCTTAACGAGGTTCCTTAAAACCAGATCTCCTCCTCTATCTCCGTCAATAAACGCTATTACAGTCTTTTTCTTCGAGAGCTCTACTATTGTTCGAGGAATCGTTACGCCTTCGAGTGCGATCACATTTCTATAACCGTGCTTTAGTAGGTTTATGACGTCGGCCCGACCTTCCACGACTATTATTGTGTCACCTTTATCTACCTCAGGACCAGCGGGTAGTCCTTCAGGACCATACTTGATCAGCTCTGTTGCTCTTACTGCTTGAGCTATTTCCTCTACTAAGCGCTTAAGCTCAGGCTCCTCCTCTTTTATCCAGTTGCGTAATAGCTCCTTAGCCCTTTCAATGATTAGTTTTCTCTTCTCCACACGCATGTCCCGTATCCTCTTGACTCTGACCTTAGCGTTATAGGGACCTATCTTATCAACTGTTTCGATCGCGGCTGCAAGAAGCGCTGTCTCCACTCTATCTAGGTTTGAGGGGATTACAATTTCCCCTGTAGTTTTCCTACCCTTTACTTCAAGCTTCACTTCTATCCTGCCTATTCTACCGCTCTTCTGTAGTTCTCGTAAATCAAGCTCTTCTCCGAGGAGTCCTTCTGTTTGCCCAAAGATTCCACCTATAACGTCGGATTTTTCAACGATGCCATCCACTTCGATACTCGCTTCTACGACATATTTCGCAGTAACTGCTAATCCTCCCATCTTTAACACCCGTTAAATCTTGGTAAGTTTGATTAATGACCGGGGGGTCTGTACCCCACTCGCTAACACGCCGGTTTCATCGTTATGGCGGTACAACGCCTTTTAACTCACCGAGCTCTCTTCGCGGTGGGATAAGACCCCCTGGCTAACACTTAACCGGATAAGATAAATACTTATCGTCCATAAACGTCGTTAAACAATAGAACTAGAAAAGTTGAGGATACACATGTACCGAGTAGTGGATCTTTTCTGTGGTGGTGGAGGATTTGCTAGAGGATTTCAAATGGAAGGATTTAAAATAGTCCTGGGTGTAGATAATTACCCGCCTGCAGTGAAGACTTTTCAAGAGAACTTTAGGGAGGCTATAGTCTTCGATAGGGATATTCAAGAGGTACACTCTCTCGAGTTGCTTGAGGCTCTTAGAGAACCCCCTGATGTAATCATTGGAGGCCCTCCCTGTGAGTCCTTCACTAGAACGAATCCCCTTCGGAAGCCGAATCCCCTAGATAGACTTTACGTAGATCCCTTAGGGAGATTGGTGCTTCACTTTATAAGAATCGTAGGAGATCTTAAGCCGGAAGTATTTGTCATGGAAAATGTACCCGGCATCCTTGAAGGTGATTTAAAAATATGTCTTCAAAAAGAGTTTGCCAGAGTGGGATATAGGCAAATATACTTCAACATACTAAGGGCCGAAGACTATGGTACTCCTTCGCGTCGCGTTAGAGTTTTTATCTCTAACACCAGGATAAAACCACCAAAGGCTGGTAAGAGGATTACTGTTATAGAGGCTATAGGAGACCTTCCCGAGCCTAATGGCATATACGATATTCCTAACCATGAGTATGTACCCATATCTAAAAGAAGGTTAAGAAAGATTCGTAAGCTCAAGTGGGGACAAGCATTAGTATATTATGAGGGAGCCCAGAGAAAGGTTTATAGAAACTTTATCAGGTTACACCCATTTAAGTTAGCGCCAACGGTCATGGGCTCGTCACGCTTTATACATCCATTCAAAGATCGTCTTCTCACGGTTAGAGAGCAAGCCCGTTTAATGGCTTTCCCGGATGATCATATCTTTTACGGCAGTAAGGACGCACAGTTCAATCAAGTAGGTGAAGCAGTGCCCGTAGCTTTAGCCAGGGCTATAGCTAGAACAGTAAAAAATTTCTTAGAAGGTGAAGAGAGTTAGTAGGTGCTTACATGGTCCTGGAGAAGTGCTTTAAAAACGTTTACATAGCGCTTCATAATGTTTATTCGATAAACCGAGTTGTGGAGCTAGCGAAATTAGTGTACGGTTTAGGTTTCGAAAACTTCATTGTTACGAAGGCCATGGGTGCAGCAGCACAGGAGGGAGTACCAGAGGCCCAAAAGCTAGCTATAAAGAAGGGTAAGCGTTTCTTTTACCTTAATGATCTCAAGGACGCGATTGAAGTTCTTAACTTTAGGAAAGTCTATCTGATATTACCCAGAATCTGGGCAAAGAGTACATTAGACGTTAATGATATACTCAGTCTTCTTGAAGAGGGTTCTAAGGTGTTATTAGTTATAGGGGGATCTGAACCTGGACTTTCAAAGAGGGACATGGAATTGGGCGAGCCCGTAAGTGTTCCCGACATTAAAGAAGACGTGGGGCCTGTACCTCTCATCGCCATAGCACTGTACTCATTACTGAAGGCGGCCTCAACCCCCGCTACTTAGAAGCACAGAATTCTCTCTCTATACATAAGAATATCATCTATGGAATCTCTGCAAATATATTGCCACTCGACTTACGGTATTGAAATTAGACATAGGTTCCAATGCAACTAGCGGAGAGGCATGGTAGAGGATAGACTCGAAGAGATATTTAATAGCTTCAAGAGTTCCCAGATATACATTAATAGGGAGATCCTCTTACCCGATTACGTTCCCGACGAACTACCACACCGCGATAAACAGATAATAGAACTTGCTACAATTCTGGCACCAGCGCTGAGCGGATCCAAGCCCCCTAATGTATTTATTTACGGCCTGACGGGTACTGGAAAAACGGCAGTTACAAAGTACGTTCTACGAAGGCTCAGTAAAAAAGCGGGTGGAAGAGTGCTAGCGGCGTATGTGAACTGTAGGAGTAGCAATACGAATTATAGGGTCTTGGCCGAGCTTTCATCTGCTGTTGGGAGACCCGTACCTTTTACGGGACTTTCAACAGCTGAGGTTTTACGAAGGTTCGTTCAAGGGTTGGAGAAGCAGGGGAGAATAATGATGGCAGTCCTGGACGAGGTCGATTGGCTCGTTAAAAGTAGTGGTGACTCCGTTCTTTACCATTTAACTAGATTAAACAGCGAGCTTACAAGATCAAGGCTTTCTGTCATAGGCATTACGAATGACCTGAGGTTCATGGAATATATTGACCCTAGAATAAAAAGCGGGCTAGGAGAGGAAGAGCTAGTTTTTCCACCGTATACGAACAAGGAGTTGGAGGATATTCTGAGGAAGAGGGCGGAATTAGCGTTTAAGCCGGGAGTGTTGGAGGAAGGGGTAATTCCTCTCTGTGCAGCAATCGCAGCTAAACAGAATGGCGATTGTCGGCTGGCCCTCGACCTTCTACTCAAGGCAGCTGATATCGCGGAGCGTGAGAGGGTCGGGAAGGTTACTGAGGACCATGTAAGGAGGGCTCAGAGAGAGCTTGAGAAGAACTTGATCGTGGACGCTGTTAAAACGATGCCTCTACACGTTAAACTCATTCTGGTGTCAGTCTACTTATTGGAGAAGAGCGACTCGTTGAAGAACATAACGACGGGTGAAATCTATAACAGCTACAGGGAGATCTGCAAAAAGATAGGCGTAGGCGAGGTGACGCAAAGAAGGGTAAGTGAGATACTTAGCGAACTAGACATGTTAGGTATAATTAACGCACGCGTAGTGAGCTTGGGACGCTATGGCAGGACCAAAATAATAAAGCTCGCGGTAAGCGAAAAGAGCTTAGTTGAAGGCCTAAAATCAGACCCATCTTTCTATTCCCTCATAGACCCCTTGTTAAACATGTTATCTTAAGGAATTTTCTAAAATTCTATCATTGAAACAGCTACCTCTCCATGCCCTTAGAACAGTGAATGTATGCGGGGGGCGGGATTCGAACCCGCGCAGGCCTACGCCACCGGATCTCTCATAATTTACCTCGTACCTTGTAAAGATCTTGAGTCCGGCCCCTTTGGCCTGGCTCGGGCACCCCCGCTTGGGCCCTAAGGAATAATTCATTAAAGAGTTTTTAAGCTTAACGTGGGAGCAAAGTTACCTAAAATATTTATATGTTTGCGTAGGTTTAGACGCCGGGTTTCATAGATGCCAGAGTTTAAGGTAGTAGTATCTGATCCGAAAACGGGGAAGTCTCAACAAATAGAGGTTAAAGGTGACAGAGCTCAAAAACTACTTGGGCTAAAAATAGGAGATATCTTTGATGGTAGCATTATAGGTCTTCCTGGTAAAAAGCTGATGATCACGGGTGGTTCAGGGCGTGCAGGAGAGCCTATGAGACCTGATATTCCAGGAGGAGTAAAGAAGAGAATCCTACTTTCAGAACCTCCTGGCTACTGGCCAGAGAAGAAGGGCTTAAGGAAGCGCAAACTAGTGAGGGGCAATGTCATAACTGAGGAGATAGTGCAAATAAACACGAAAATCGTGCATGAAAAGGAGTCTTAAAAAGCAGTATTCCTATTTAAAGTAGGGAAAATTTAAGTATAAACCGTAAAATGGCTTATTTGGTGATATCGTGAAGAATATGAAGGAGTATTACGGTGAACAGATTAAACTTCAACCTCTAACAAACGTTGGAATGATAGGTCACGTAGACCACGGTAAGACTACGCTTGTAGAAGCGTTAACAGGTATTTGGGCGGCTCGACACTCTGAGGAGTTGAAGCGTGGCATAACTATCAGGCTTGGATACGCTGATACTACAATTTACACGTGTCCAAAGTGTCCCCCTCCACAGAAATACCTAACTGAAGCCATGTTGAAGAAGAAGAAATGCCCTCACTGCGGGAGCGAAGTAGAGTTTGTAAGAAAAATATCTTTTGTGGACGTGCCGGGACACGAAATGCTGATGGCTATAATGCTTTCTGGTGCAACTCTTATGGATGGGGCGATACTCGTGATCGATGCGTCGCAACCATGTCCTCAACCACAAACGCGAGAACACTTTATGGCGCTGGACATTATAGGTGTTCGGAGACTAATAATTGTCCAAAATAAGGTAGATATAGTACCCCGCGAACAGGCGCTGGAGAATTACAAGCAAATAAAGGAATTCGTGGCGGGAACATGGGCCGAAGACGCGCCAATAATTCCGGTGTCAGCATTACACAAAGTAAACATAGACGTTGTTGTGGAGGCCATTGAAAAATTCATTCCCACATTAAAACGAGATCCAACAAAGCCTCCACGAATGCTCATTGCAAGATCCTTTGATGTTAACAAACCAGGTACGCCGCCTGACAAGCTAGTAGGCGGAGTAATAGGAGGAAGCATAGTCCAAGGAAAGTTTAAAGTCGGCGATGAAATAGAAATCCGTCCAGGTACTCCAATAATAGAGCGTGACAGAAAGGGAAGAGTAAGGAGAATAGAATATAGGCCACTTTTCACGGGAATTGCAAGCCTTAAATCGGGCAATGTTGAACTGAAGGAAGCCTATCCAGGAGGCCTGATAGGGATAGGAACCTATCTCGACCCCTCCCTGACAAAGAGCGATGCTCTACGAGGCAACGTAGCTGGTAAACCTGGTACTCTACCTCCTGTCTGGGAAGAAATTGAGATGGAAGCCTTTCTTCTTGAAAGAGTTGTAGGAACACCAGAGCTTCGGAAGGCTGAACCCATTCGTTTCGGGGAAAGGCTTGCCATAAACGTTGGAACTGCAGCATCTTTAGGAGAGGTGATTGACATCAAGGGGAATGTCATTAGATTGAAGCTACGAGTGCCTATATGCGCGGAAAAGGGTGTAAGAATAGCTTTAAGTAGGCAAATTCTTGGTAGATGGAGGCTTATTGGATACGGAGTACTCCTAGGTTAATAAATATCTTTTAAAAGCCCTTGTACGAACGGTCGGCTCAGACGTGTCATCAAACATCATAGTTCAGCTTTGGAGTCAGTCCTCATTGCCAATTATCTAATGGTCGCAAGGATAAATAAACCTTTGAGATGAATTCCCTAAAATACTTACTCTCGTGTTCGGGATTAACGGTGTGCATTTATTAATCGTATCGAAGACATCTGAAATGGTAAAATTTTAAAATAGAGGTTTAAAAGAGTACTTGGAGACTTAGTGGAGGTGTAAATGGTTGAGTGAAGGTGTAACGAAGCCCATAGTCCCCCCACCCGAACCTATAGTGAAAACGCCATTGCTTCGAAGATTTGGAGGAGTTGCTCCAAGACCCTTGAAGATAGGTAGAGGCTACTCTCTAGGTGAGGTCAAGGCCTTAGGTCTTTCTGAAAAGGAGGCTAGAATGCTTGGAATATATGTTGATGTCCGTCGAAAAACCGTGTACGAGGAGAATATCAAGAGGCTCGGCGAATGGCTGGAAAAAGTTAAGAAGGGTGAAATAGCTCCTCCTCAGCCGACGTTACCTAAGATTATTGTAGCAAAACGTAAGAAAAGTAGAGTATTCAGAGGCTTGACTTCCGCTGGTAAGAGGATGCGTGGACTTCTAAGAGTCGGTCTTAGAGAAACTCATAAGTATAAATGGAAGCGGAAGCAGAAGGAAAGGAGGATGAAGAAACGGCATGAAGCCAAGCGGGCAAAAGGAGGACACTAGCTCAAGAGCGCCTAGGAGAGTGAAAGTAGCGGAGGCAATATATCTTGTTTCTCCCCAATTAGTCGATAGAGAAGTTAAAGTTTATCCTACGCTTTCCCAAGCATTTAGACTGCTAGAGAACGACTGGGAAATTCAAGCTCTCTTAAGAATGTCCAATATAATGGCAGTTAATAGGTTAGGCTACAACGATCATGGTCCTGTGCATTCACGTATAGTTGCTGGAAGCAGCTTGATCATACATAGACTGCTACAGCAAGGAGGAATAGAGTTCTCTATAATTAAGGATGGCATTGGGAGTATTGAAGATTCGCTTCTCGTTACTCTTATGGGAGCCTACTTGCACGATGTAGGGAATGCCGTTCACAGAGTTCACCATAACTTACATGGCTGCTTTTTAGCGGCCCCAATTTTGGATAGGATCTTGTCCAAACTTTACAAGGATTCTACGAAAAGAACTTTACTTAAGCAAGAAATACTCCATGTAATCTTTTCTCACGATGAAGATGTTATGACCCTAAGCATCGAAGCAGGTATAGTTAAGGTTGCGGACGGTACCGATATGGCTGAGGGTAGAGCTAGAATGCCTTTCAGAAAGGGTAAGGTCGATATACACTCGCTTTCAGCGCTAGCTATTAAAAGCGTAAAAATAACTAAGGGGGATGCTAAGCCCATAAGAATCATTGTTGAGATGGAAAATGAAGCTGGTGTCTTCCAGATAGAGGAGGTCCTGGCAAAGAAGATAAGGACTTCAAGCATAGGTAGATTCCTTGAAGTTGTAGCACTGAAAGATGGGTTAGAGGTCAAGTACTACGATTTCTAACTACTCCATACCACTTCATCTTCCAGGCACGAAAGTGCTGACATTGCTTTATAATCTCAATGACCTCACAAATGTGAGAGAAATGTCGTGACCGTGTCAGTATAAATTAAATCCCTTAGTTTTCGATCAACTGCTACTCTTCAGTCACTATCAGTCCCCTTTCCTTCAAGAGGTCTATATAGCGAAGCACGTGGTCTTGCACTATCTTAGAGCCGCACTTGAAGCAGTAGTACTTTCCCCCTATTACAGCGATAACTCTCTTGCTTCCACACATGCAGCAGACGAATTCCCGTTTGTTTTCAGACATTCATAAACACCATAAGAGTGATGGATGAGATGATTCTTATAGCATACTTCTAATCGGAGGATAGCTTATAAATCTTATAGGTAATAATAGAGCATGAAGGAAACTCACTTTGAGCATTACCCAAAAAATTTAAAAGATGTTTGGCTTGGTTATTGGTCAAGTAAGGCTAACACTACCGGTGAAGAAACATATGTCAGTAAGGGAAAGAGGGGACAGTCCACTAAAACTTTTAATTAAAACGGTAAACAACAACATTCTTGTGAAACTCAAGGATGGAAGCGAGTTTATAGGAATATTGGAACAGTGTGATCCTACAATGAACCTAGTCCTAGGGGATGCGAAGGAAGTAAATGAGACAAATGGTGAACTTTTAGTAAACTATGGAAAGGTCTTTATTAGAGGGAGTAATATCCTCTTCATCGCTATTAATTCAGACAAGGTCACCTTTGAATGAGTATCAGTAATATTCTGTGCAGCTTTGATAGCAAAAGTTTTAAACTAATGATGATATGAGAGTACGGTGAGGCTATTGAGCGCTACTATTCTTGTGGAAAAGTTAGATCAGCCTCCGATGGAATCTCGTGAAGTTGAGCTTGTTGAGAGAAAGGGACTAGGGCATCCTGACTATATTGCTGATGCAATAGCGGAAGCGGTGAGTAGAGAGCTATGTAAGTGGTATATAGAGCACTTCGGAAGGATACTGCACCACAATGTCGATAAAGTTCTTGTTGTGGGAGGACAGGCCTGGAGGGTTTTTGGTAAGGGTGAAGTGCTTCATCCAATTAGCATAATAGTGTCAGGAAGAGTGACAACAGAAGTAAGGCATCCTGATGGAAGCGTTGAAATGATCCCGGTAGGGGGCATAATTTTATCGGCAGCTAAAAAATGGCTACGGGAGAATATAAGGTACTTGGATGTCGAGCGACA
>QMSC01000034.1 GCA_003649515.1 Thermoprotei archaeon
GTACTCAGAGGGGTCGGCAATGGCAACAAGCCTAGCTTCAGGGACTTTAACGTAGGCGGGAAGGTGTCCTCCAGTAAATATGCCACCAGCTCCCACAACTCCAACTCTTACTTCCTTCATTTTGGACCGAAAAGTTACAGTGCTAAAAGTATAAATATATTAGCAAGGCTAAGCCTACTTCAAACCTTTGAGAAACCTGGTCCTCTTGTGACTATATACTTTGCCGATATCTATTATATGCTCAACTTCCACTCCAAGCCCTTTCAAAACATCCGATATGTGTCTCCTGTGGCACTTGAACCAAAGTCTCTCCTTGCACATTATTGCAACTCTATGAGACGATGATATCTCGAGGAGCTTTTCTATGCCATCCTTAAAGCTCCTTGACTTCATGTACTCCTCATATCCTCCTTTCCTATAGCCTCCAAGTAGCTTTCCAAGCCAGATATACTTTATACCACTCTTAGGAAGCTCCTTAGCTAGATATTCCCTACAGAACCAGGGGAATTTACGCGATGTAGGAAAGCTCCTTACATCAATTACAGCAGTTATCTTATAGTACCTAAGTATCCTTAGAAACTCCTCGAAGCTCCTGTTAGAGTGCCCTACTGTGTAGACTTTTAGATTCTTAAGCTCCATACTGTTGGGACACCGTAGACGATAACCTTGACTTTAATACATATGCAAGAGATGAATAAATATGCTTACTAAGGGATTGGAAATGCTTAAATTTTTAGGTACTACCTAAAATTAGGGGATGCCTAAATCATGAGGAAAATCCTTCTATTGTTAGTGCTTGTACTAGTCTTGACAACAATTTCATATGTTCGAGCAGAGCCTCGAAAGATCTTGGTGGTCGCCACGATACCTCCACTAGCAGCCATAGCGGAGGAAGTTGGAGGAGAAAGAGTAGAGGTCGCCTATCTAGTCCCGGGTACGAGCGATCCCCATCAGTACGCCCCTACGCTCAGGGATATAAACCTCGTAATGGCGTGCGATCTGTTCATTGAAGTCGGCAAGGAACCCTTTCTCAACTCCCTTCCCGAAAAGAGGGGGAAAGTGAAGCTGAGCTGGAACAACTGGACTAACGCTGGACTCCTAATAAGAGATGGAAATCCTCACTACATTTGGCTATATTTAGAAAACGTTAAGAAGGTTGCTCGACTAGTAGCTAAGGCTCTCGCTAAGCTTGACCCTGAACATAGCGAGTTCTACTTGGCAAGGGCAAATAAGTTCGCCGCCAAAATAGAAAATCTCGAGAAGTGGATAAGGGCTTATGTTAGAGCTCATGGAGTTGGGGAAGAGACTGTAGCGCTTATAGGCTCGCACTTTATACCACTAGTGGAATCCATAGGGCTTAAGTTCATGGGGCCGCTCCTAGAAAGTGAAGGGCAGACGCCAACACCCAAAGATCTAAACGAATTCATAAGGCGGATAGAAGAAAGCGGCACAAAGTTGATCGTGGTCCTAGCAACCCAGCGCGATGCAGATGAGGGAAGAATTGCTAGATCCATAGCTTCCGAGAAGGGTATTAGCATAGTGTACCTACATGGAATACAGTTCCATGGGAGCGACGATTACTTTGAGTACATTAAGTACACTGTAGCATCGTTAGTGGCTGGCATAGAATCGGCCAGGTCGGGGACTAGTGAAGAGAAATCGGAGTGGAGTACCACTACCATAATACTGGCCACGATAGCCCTTTTAGAAGCCATACTTCTACTTAAGTGGAGGGTGCTCAAATGAGCAGAAGGGAATATGAATACCTATATTCGATATACATAATTGCAGGTACTGCGTATGCACGATTGACCGATATCGCAAGGAGTATTAACGTGAAGCCGTCTACAGCCCTTGAATTTCTCGGGAAACTTGAGAAGAAGGGCTTCGTTGAGAAGAGACCGCGAAGAGGTTATAAGCTCACGCATGAGGGGCTCAGCAGAATTCAGGACTTCATTAGGAGGCATAGAATAGCCGAGACATTCCTCGTGAAGGAGTTGGGGTACGATCCCGGCATAGCTTGTAGGCTAGCCTCAGAGTTCGACATATACTTGCCCGAAGACGTCGTAAATAGGATATGTGAAAAATTAGGTCACCCAAGTATGTGCCCTCACGGATATCCAATACCTCCCGGTTCTTGCAGTTGTTCGACTATGGAGAGGAAGAGGTGGTTTCAATGAGCCGCTATGAACCCTTGATGAGATTTGAGAACGTAGAAGTTAGGTACGGAAATACTGTGGCGCTCGAGGACATAAGTTTCACCGTAGAAAAACCCTCGTTTACGGCCATAGTAGGACCTAACGGTGCTGGAAAGACAACGCTGCTTAAGACAGCTTTAGGCCTAATAAAGCCTAGTAGGGGAAGCGTGATAGTTCTAGGAATCGACGTTCTCAAGGATCCCTGGAGAGTCAGAAGACTGGTAGGTTACGTTCCACAGAGGGAGAGAATAGATCATGCAATGCCAGCGTTAGTGAGAGATATCGTACTCATGGGCAGGGCATTAAGGTTAAAGGTTGGAGCTTCTCTCAGCGAGAAGGACCATGAGATCGCTCGAAGTGCTCTTAGTAAAGTAGGCCTGCTGGACATGTGGGACGAGCCCTTCTCCCATCTCTCAGGAGGTCAGCAACAGAGAGTTATGATCGCTAGGGCTTTAGCAGCAGAGCCAAAGCTGCTCCTGCTCGATGAGCCCCTTTCTGGAGTGGACGCTGAGTCTCAGGTGATCATTGTTAGGTTATTAAGAGAAATGGCAGATAACGGCATAGGGGTATTCGTAGTAGTGCACGACTTAAACCCCTTCATACGCCATCTCGACTACATCTTGCTATTGAACAAGCGCGTAATAGGTTTTGGGAAACCTGTCGAGGTTACTAAGCCTGAAATGCTATCCCTGACGTTCAACAGAGAGGTTAAAGTCCTAGAAACCGCCGACACCTACTTCATACTAGGGACTGATACGCATGCTTGAGATCTTGACAAATCCCATCATACTTAGAGCTCTGATGGCTGCTCTAACAGCCTCTATTCTCTCAGCTGTTATGGGCACTTTTATCGTCTTGAGAAAGATATCCTCTCTCGGAGCAGCTATAGCACACATGAGCTTTGCTGGCGCGATGCTCTCCTATGTTTTCGGCGTTCCTCCTATCCTAGGGGCTACAGCACTTAGCTTAAGCCTCTCCCTGGTCGTGGCTTATGCGAGAAGAACTAAGGGGGAGTACGCTGAATCAGTTCTAGGAGCAGCCTTTGGGATCTCATCAGCAATTGCAGCTCTCGCCCTCGCAGCTTCAAGGGAGTACAGCTCAGTGGCCTTCACCTACCTTATCGGCGACGTCTTAGGAGTGAGTACTGAGGAGCTAGTAATACTGCTTTTTGCAACACTAGTGCTGTTCACAATTATAGTGCTGGTATACAAGGAGCTTAAGTACTCAACGCTGGATCCGGAAACAGCTGAGGCCATGGGCTTAAGAGTAACGGTATACGAATACCTCTTCAACACGCTTGCAGCGGTTACGCTAGTGGTCGAAATAAGGGTAGTGGGATTAATATTAGCCGAAGTGTACATGGTTGCTCCAGCTGCTGCGGCGCTAGAATTTGCGCACAGTGTAGAGGGGATGATAGCGTTAGCCTTAATTCTAGCTGTAGTCTCCGTAATAGGGGGATTCACTGCATCGTTTGTACTAAACGCGCCGTTAAGTGCAGCTGTAGGATTGATAATAGCGTCCATTTACATGCTAGCATTAGGAATATCGCCGAAGAGAAGAGGGAAATGTGCTGCAGTACTTGGAAGAGGTAAGAGACGAACTATCGCCCGTTTAAAGTAGCGTGCTCTTACGCTGGTCTCCCTGTTTGATTGGCAAGAAAATTAAATATCAAGCCTTCATTCCAATGATGAAAGTAGGTTGAAAATCTGAGAAGAGGTGTTGGCTGTGACTAATTTAAAGGAGGAAGAAGCCTTTAAGATACTCGAAGCTCACGTTAAAAACGATAAACTGAGGAAACATATGATAGCCGTTGCAGCAATAATGCGCAAGCTTGCTACCCTGTTGGGAGAAAACGAGGAGATATGGTATTTAACAGGTCTCTTGCACGATATCGACTATGAGGAAGTAGAGGACTTTAAGCAACATGGTGTTAGGTCTGCTGAGATCTTAAAGGACTTCCTTCCCGAAGAAGCTTTGGAAGCCATTAGAGCCCATAACGAAATGACTGGGTATAAATCAGACAAGCGGCTCGCAATAGCTCTGAGAGCTGCCGACCAAGCTTCAGGTCTTATAATCGCTACGGCCTTAGTGATGCCGCATAAGAAACTTGAGGAAGTGAAGCTGAAGAGTCTTCTTAAGAAGTTCAAGCAAAAGGATTTCGCGCGAAGAGTTGATAGGAAGAAGATAAGGCTTTGCGAAAAGCTAGGACTTACGTTGGAAAAGTTTCTCGAAGTGGGGCTTGAGGCTCTTAAGGAGATACATGCTGAGCTTGGACTGTAGTAAAATTTAAAATGCTGAGAACTTTCGTATTGCTAGTAGCGCGTTCAATAGCCCGCACGTGATGAAGGTTTACCTCTGATTGCGTGAGGATGCGTGGAAGGGCTGATCTTAAAGAACTAAGGGTTTTCTTCCCATTCAACAATGAGGAAAAACGTTTAAGTTTAAATCATGAGTTATTGTTCGTGAAAGTTAAGGGCGTAGCGTATCTATCTACATCTATGGGTTGGTTTAGGAAGGATTTCGGTAGGATAAAAAGCGATCTTGAGAGAATGCGGAACGAGTTATATGCAAACGCTGTAAGGTTGGAAGGAACAGGTGCGTTGTTGTGGAAAATAGTGGAGGTCGCTAAAGAAGAGGGTTTGCAGGTGTGGGCTCACCCAAAGGTCAATGACGTGATTCCAGGATTTGAATTCATTAGAATCTTCAGGAACTTCTGCAGAAGGGCTGAGGACCTTGGAGTAGATGTCCTAATGGTTGGAAATGAGCTGAGCCTGGAGGTAAACTTAGAGGATAATAGGACGCTTAGCTACGTCGAAAGATGCTCAAATATGGAGAAACACGTGCATAAACCGCTAAGGGAGAACCCGAGCAAGTTCACGAGCTTCATAGCAAAGCTAGTGGAAATTTCAAGAAAGTATTTTTCCGGTAAAGTGACGTACGCTGCAGGTTCCTGGGAATTCGATCTCGTACCTTGGGAAGATTTAGACATAGTGTCGTGTAATCAATTCTTGTACTCTCAAACAGAAAACACGTACCTGGATTTGTTATTGAGAATGAAGCTTTTCGGAAAACCAGCAGTACTGAGCGAATTTGGATTTCAAACTATAGATAAAGCATTTGAAGCAGGTCCAATCTGGCTGTATCCTCAGAAACACAAGGTGAAGTACGATGAGGAAGCTCAAGCGAGGTGTTTGAAGAGGAATATTAAGTTCATAAAGAAAGCGGATTTGGATGGATGTTTCGTCCATCAGTGGGATGAAAGCGAGGTTGCTGGAGGAGGAGACTTAGGTTTCGGAATAGTGAAGATAAATGGCGAACCTAAGAGGTCATTCTTCATAATTAGGGAATTCTACGGAACTTGGAGGTAGAGTAAGGAAGATCCTTGTACTTCTCATGCATTTTAGGCTCTTAAAGTAAATAAATTTTCAAAAATTTAGTATTTTAGGCGTATTTGGTATGTGTAATCCGGGGGTTCTCTAACAGATTCTTACGCATGTTCTTAACTGCGGTTCTCATAGCTCTTTTAATTATGGTCTCAACCGTTTCACTCATTGAATCATACTGCTCGCACTTAAAATGCATCATGGCAGAATGCGAGAGAGCTAGCTTGTGGACGCATTAATGAATGCGGAGGCTCGGAGTTTTGCTCTGGACGTGTTTAATTGGTTAGGAGAGTTTGCTCAACCTCCATAGCTCTCTTCGTCGAGGTCGTATACTCCAACAAAATCTATAAATTCAGGGTTATAAATGCTTGTTCTACGAAATATGAAGAAGAAATCGGTAAACAGGATTAACGAAGCCCTTTTACGCTCTACTTACCGCTACTTCTGTACCTATCTCCAAGAGCTTGACGCCAAAAATATTTAATGTCTGTGAGGGCTCGTAAGCACAAGCCTCTATCTTCTTCTAAACCTTCCTCTTCGAGGAGGCCTATAGAACCTAGGTCTCGTATCGGGAACAGTTTGCTCAGAGATGTTATTTTCCCTATTTACTTCCTCTATCTCTTCAGGACTATCTTCAACTGACCCGTTCCTTCCTATGTTTAATCTCATGGAGTTGCGGAAAACGCCGATATAGCCGTTTCTTATGATAACAGTTGAACCCTCCTTCTCCCTAATTACATTAATGTTCTTATCCCACAGCGTCATCCTTACGACGCCTGTTTCATCCCCTACAAGCGCCTCAGCTACTCTATGTTCCGTTCCATCGCGTCGCGATGTCACAACTCTTTCCGAACCTACTTCCAGAATTTTTACCCTTATGTCGAAATTCCTAGAAGTGGGGTTTAACTCCCTTACTTTAACCAACCTTTCTTCTGCCATCTCAACCACTTATATTTGAATTGGTATGGTTCATAAACATCTGAACTACTATTAATACTTTTCTACTAATTTAAAACTAGATGTTAATTGATATATTAATCAATTCTTTTCGATAAATGTGCTTAAATCTCTAAAATTTTATATATTTGTATAAGGTTCACAGCAATTTAGGTGTCAAATTCACAACGCAGTTCCTTTAAATTTAAGGGGAATCACTTCAACTCGTTTCCTCGCACCTAAGTACTCGTCTAAATTGCTTTCGCTTACAACAAGTATTTTAAAAGGGTGATAGGGAGGGAGGCGGGCCCCTTTCTCTATTAGTGACTTAATACGAGATAACTCAAGCTCTCCTTGGGGCGTTTCTCTTAGCGCTATTATTACTTCTACAAGCCCTCCACCCCATTTCCTGCCCTCTATAACATCGCCCGTAATGAATACCTTAAATTGGGGCCCTAGCACGTGCAAGCATGCCTCAATGATCCTAGTAGCCCATATTGCCCAACTATCCAGCATCCACCTCCTCTCGGCGAGAACCTCAAGTATGGGAATCCAATTCAATACACACACCCGATCAAGTAGCGATGTGCTTGATCGTCACTTTAATGAAGTTTATGACCTCTTTGGCAAAATCCAGTATCCTCTCAGCTTCCTCTCTTTCGTAGCTGGTAACGGAATTCTCTAAGTGCATGTAAGCGTCGTTTAACGCGGCTAAAAGGGAACTATTTTCCTCAATGTAAACCTGTACTTTCCGGGATGGCTTGCTTCGACCCAGAGTCACAAGTGTTCTTCTGAGTATGACGAATAGATCCCTAACTGTGCATAGACGAGGATATTCGCCCAAAAGATCGAGCAGCACGGCTTCTAAATAGAGCTTAGTTGCGTAGCCTGCGAGAAAAGCTGCGGTATCATAATAGCCTTCTCGTAGGACTATTCTTGCACTTTCGATAAGCTCTCGAGAGCGTTTCTTCATAAAATCTACGAGCTCTTTCATAGGATACACCAGTATCTACCTAAAAGTGCTTCCTTTAATATTAAAGAATACCCTTCAATTTAAAGAAAGGGTGAGAAAGTGAGGTTAGTTGACATTTTGAAAAGAATATGCCTAGCACCCGGCGTCTCCGGCTTTGAAGATGGCGTAAGGCGAGCGCTTAAGGAGGTATTTCTAGAAGAGAAAATGAGAGATTTAACAGTAGATAACGTGGGAAACCTTATAGTAAAATGGGGTAAGGGAGGGTTAAAGATAGCTCTTATGGCCCACATGGATGAAATGGGAATAGTCATTAGGGATATTGATGAAAGGGGCTACCTGCACTTCTCCTCTATAGGAGGGTTAGATAGAAGAGAACTGCTGGGACGACGGGTCGTGATCTTCGGTAATGGGAGAAGACTCCTAGGCAAGAAAATTGACGAACGAAAGGTTATCGGCGTTATAGGAGTAAAACCCGTGCACTTACTTAAGGATGAGGAAGCGAGAAGGATACCCGATATTAAGGACATGTTCATAGATATAGGTGCAACCTCCCGCAAAGAGGCTGAGGAGTTTGTAAGAATAGGGGATATAGGAGTTGTGGAGAAACATTTCACTGTCTTGCCAGCTAATGAGGAGCTCGTATCCTGCAGGAGCCTAGACGATAGGGCAGGATGCGCTGCGATAATTGAGGTTCTGCGCATGCTCGGAGCTCCAGGAGATAAGGTCGTATATGCTGTGTTCACGGCTCAAGAGGAAATTGGAGCCAGGGGGTCGCGCGTAGCTGCCTTTACACTGGAACCTCATATAGCTTTTATTGTTGACGTGACACATGCGGTGGGCTTCCCGGGATTAGGTGCCCGAGACTATGCTCCAATAGAGATCGGAAAGGGTCCTGCAATAGCTTATGGCTCACCCATTAATGTTAAGCTATCCGAGTTCCTAATAGAGATCGCAGAAGAACTCAAAGTGCCCTATCAAATTGAGTACGCAGCTGGAAGGACGGGAACGGATTTCGACTTCGTACAAATAGTCTCTAGAGGTATTTTGGCAACAGTCGTGAGTATACCCCTGAAGTACATGCATAGTAACGTAGAGGTCGTCTGTATCTCAGATATAGTCAATACAGCGAAGCTTCTCTCTGAAGCCATTAAACGTTTGAAGGAAGGGGATTTAGGGAGATTTAAACCATCCTAGCGTGGTTACAGAGCTAGCTAAACCTTTAAATGATAACCGCTGTTCATGATAACCGTAAGGGGGCCTGGCATGAGCACCCCTCTTGAAAGATTTCTCAATACCGTGAGCTTTAAGCGTCCTCGAAGGGTTTTCTTTCGGGAGTTTTCGCTTAGGAAGGCAACTCTTGAGAAGTGGTATGAACAGGGGTTACCAAGGGACATCCATCCCGACGAATTCTTCGGCTTCGATAGGTATTGGAGTTGCGGCTTTCACGTAGACTTCGGCCCCATACCTCCCTACGAGACTGTAGTATTGGAGGAAACTGACCGGTATGTCATTGTCAGAGATAAGTTCGGTGCGACAGTCAAGTACTTTAAGGTCCATGATACGGGTTTTGATACTAGACAGTGGCTTGACTTCAAGGTTAAAGATAGGAAGGATTTCGAGGACGTTAAAAAGAGGTTTAATCCTCACTCTCCCAAGAGGTATCCTCCTTACTGGCGTGCATTAGTAAGGTGTATTGAGATCAGGGATGCACCTTTCGGCGTATCGTTTCCAGGACAATTCTGGTGGACTCGTGACTTCATGGGGTTACACGGGCTTCTCAGAGCATTTTATAAGCAGCCCGATTTAGTTCACGAGATGATGGACTTCTATACAGAGTTCGTGATCGAGACGCTTCACCCATTGTTAGATGAAGTAAGCATCGATTTCGTCGTAATAAATGAGGACATGGCCTACAAATCAGGTCCCATGATAGGGCCCTCCCTATTTAAGGAATTCATGTACGAGAACTACAAGACCTTAGCTAAATTCCTTAAGGAACATGGGGTCAAGGTGGTCTTCTGGGATTCCGATGGTAATCCTGAACCTCTCCTACCTCTTCTAATTAAGGCTGGGATAAACGGCTTCTTGCCCCTCGAAGCGGCCGCTGGCGTCGATCCGGTAGAGGTAGGCAGAAAATACCCCGACCTCGTACTACTAGGGGGAATAGATAAGCGAGTACTAGCTTTCGGGACGGAAAGAGACATTGAGAGAGAAATAATGAGGAAAGTCCCTTCCCTCCTCACCCGAGGAGGATGCATACCTACCGTGGATCACGCGGTTCCACCTGAAGTGTCCTTGAAGAACTACATCTTCTACCTAAAGGTACTTAAAGGCCTTGGAGTTGGTCCGGAGAGTTTGAGGGAATCCCTTTAAGCCTCAAAACTAGAGGACTACGGCGACGCATATTCCCAATACGCTTGGAGCAAATTCCCCTAAGATTTTTAGGGCCAAAGTGGCGGTCTCAGGCGCAAACAGAAGTAGTGGGTCGAGATAAACTAGGAAATCCCTCCCCTTCTCTCCGATTATACGCCAATATCTTCTCCTATCCTTTTCCACGCGCTTTTTCCTCTCTTCTAAGAA
>QMSC01000035.1 GCA_003649515.1 Thermoprotei archaeon
AGCCACTACCCATGGCCCCGGCTTTCAACTCTTATCTTCTTTCAGAGTTTTAAACACAAAGGTTCTCATACCGGAGTGCGACGAAATAGTTATCTTTAAACATCTGAGAGCTTCGCTTAAGGGTATTGTCTCACCTTTCTTATACTCTTCTAAGGCTTCTCTTAAGGCTTCATAGTCTTCTTCACTCATCTCCTCTTCTGGCAGGAATCTCTCAATAATGACTTCTAGCAGTTTCTCAATTCTATCAATTCTCTCCTTGAGCAACCTAAGCTTCTGCAAAACAGCAAACTCAGACGTAAACTCCTCTAGAAAGGAAGGCAGAAAGGGGAGTTATAAACATACAGCTCCGCCTAGCCAGCTACGAGAACTTTAACACCTGTGTTTCCCTATTTCCGTTACCATGAAACCACTACTTTCCCCACGGATAGCTATCCTATCAAGCCGCGATTGCCACTTGGATTCAGGAAAGAATACTTCCCAAGATCCATCTGGCAGTAGCTCGAGGTTCTTTATTTTAAGAGCCCTAGCTTCGCTAACCCTGTAGCCTGTCTCGTACATTAGCGAGTAGAAGGCCTTCCATTTTAACGGCATCTGTTCCAAGATCCTCAGGATAACTGGGCGTGGAAGAACCTCGGGAGGCTTAGGCTCTATGGAAGATATCTTAAACTTTTCGTAGAGCTTCAAGTAGCGGGTTTTATCGGTCTTCAAGTAAAGGTACTTTAAGATTAGCTTGACTACGGCTAATGGTTTCCTGTAGTCTGTTACCTTGAGGCCATTAAGCCACTCTTCAATGTCTTTGAACGATATTTCCTCAACGCGTTTACCACGCTTCTCTAAAAACTACAGGAGTAGGCCTGCCACTTCAACATAGCGGTATAGAGTACTTGTCCTACGAGGCCGCTTATAGGACTGCAACCACGTAAGCCATTCACGAATAAAATTCAAGTGTCCGGGACAGCGCCTAGGCAAAGTATGCTCTAAATGATGCCTTAAAGTCTTCTCCTCCTCCTGAACGGGCTCCTTAAACCCTCTCACAGGTTTTCTTGAAAACACTTGAATATAGGGCCCTGCATCGTTCAGTTCATAAAATATATCAGCTCTGGTGTTTTTCATCATGTACGCTCAGTAATACCAGCCTTCATCCTCAGGACTATTATTTTCTATGGTTACTTAAAAATCTTGACAAACGATTAAGTTTAAATGGCTTAGTAAAGTTTAAGCAGTGAAGTCTATGAGTAGGATTGAGAAACATTTCGAGGAATACGTTGAAATATGCCCTTACTGTAGGAAGAAGTCTCTAGTGGTGCGGTCCCTGATTTACGAAATTCCATATGTTGGTAAGGCGCTGCTGTTTTCGAAGAAGTGCTACCATTGTGGGTATAGCCATGCTGATATCTTACCTCTTGAAATTAGGGAGCCGATAAGAATAAGGTTTAAAGTTAAAAAGGAGGATGATTTGTGTGTAAAGATCATTAGATCTCCATTTGCGACTATAAGGGTACCTGAATTGGGAGTCGATATGACTCCAGGACCTCTTGCACCAATGTTCTATACGAATGTGGAGGGGTTGCTGGAGAGGTTGGAGGATCTAGGGGAAACTTTTAAAGCTTTAGCACTATCAGAGGAGGATAAAAGACGGGCAGAAAAATATTTAGAAAGAGTTAAAAAAATAAAGAGCGAGCTAGATTTTACTATTGAGATAGAGGACCCTTACGGGTTAAGCACAATAATAGTTCTCGATGAAGAACAGAAGAGGAGGTTGAGCATAGAAAAAAGTGGTGATGTGGATGTCGAAACGAAAGAGGAAGGAGAAAGAAAAGGAAAAAGGTGAACGTGCTCCTCCTCCTATTTCAGGAGCAGGACTCGTAACCTTCTATCAAGAGGAAATTAAGGGTATAAAAATCAGGCCAGTGTACATTATTTTGGCTTCCATAATTTTAATAACAGTTGTACTTCTAGCGGACGTGGGGATTCTAGCGCCTTAAATTTTTAGGTGTATAATAATGACTCCATTAAAAATAAAAGTAAAGAATATTATGACGAAAAATATCGTAGTAGCTGAAATTCCTGGAAGTAGAAGACGGGTCTTAGACCTAATGCTTAAAACAGGGCACTCCGAACTACCTGTCGTGAAAAAGGGCACTCGTAAACTTATAGGCATGGTCACCCGCGACACATTAATTAGAAAACCTGAGGAAGAGGACTTAGCTCTACTAGTAGATCGAAATGTTTCTCGAATAAGCCCTGATGAATCTATAGGAAGGACCATTCAAATAATGCTCGAGAATAACGTCAGAACTCTACCTGTAGTCGATTCCGAGGACGAAATTGTAGGAGTGATTTCAGTGTATGATATAATCTCAAAGATAGTTTCAAAAATAAACATAGGTGAGTCTATCGAAAAGTACTATCGAAGAACTATTCCGACGGCTTGGGAGGAGACTCCACTACGAGTAGCATTTGCAATAATGAAGTATCTTAAAACGAATGTTCTCCTGGCTTTAGACATAAACGCGAACCTTACTGGTATCATAACAATAGACGATTTAATAAGACAAGCAGAAGTTATTGTAAGCGAGATGAAGTCCAGCTTAACGGCTCCTTCAGAGGGTATGGCCTGGTCCTGGGACCCGATAACAATAGTTTATATCGCAAGAAGCGTATTGTTATTCCCTGAAAACATGAAGCTTAAGGATGTTATGACGAAAAATGTTATGACGGTGAGCGAGTACACTTCCGTATCTCGATGCGCAAAGCTTATGGCGGAAAGAGATTTCGACCAACTACCAGTTATCGGACTTCAAGGTGAGCTAAAGGGCATTGTGTACGATGTAGACATTCTTAGGGCAGCACTTAAGTACTTGGCCTAGCTCTCTCTTGTACACCTTCTCTAATACCTTCTATAATTTCTATAATGACATCTCTTGGATCCTTCTCCTTCTCTAACACTGTTCCAGTTACAATAGCGTCTGCGCCAGCACGGGCTGCCCTTTTAGCGAGTTCTCGAGTTCGTATTCCTCCTCCGACTATTACAGGTATTTCAACGGTCTTTTTAACCAGGAGTATTACATTTTCAGGTACAGGCTTACCCCCCGATCCTCCCTCAAGGTAAACGAATTCGAAACCTAAATACTCCGCCGCTAGGGCATACGCTGTAGCGATTTCTGGATGTTCGAAGGGTATAGGTCTACTATAGCTTACGTATCCAGCGGCTCCGCCAGTGCCCAAAATGAGATATGCTAATGAGAGGGGCTCAATACCATACCTCTTTACAATAACGGCTCCCTGAACTTGTGCACCTATTATGTGGTATATCGATGTGGAGTTTAGCACCGATAGGAACCATATTGCGTCAGCATATCGAGAAATGCCGTTAATGTTCCCAGGGAATAGTATTATAGGAAGCTTAACCCCATTTTTCTTAATCGCTTGAATGGTTTTATCAAGCTGCTCCTCAGCAACGCCTAAGCTTCCTCCTAGCATTATAGCAGCTGTACCCTCTTCCTCAGCAATTTTCGATATTTTAGCAGCTGTATCAGGGTCTGTTTTTTCAGGGTCTATTAAAGCAAAGTGGATGCAACCGTCTTCTTGCATCCTGTTTAGTAGATATTGGTAAACTCTCTTTCTCTTAGATTTCTCCGGCAACATACTTATCAACTAAGCGGTGGTAGTAGTCAACGGGTTGAAAAACGCTATTGTATTTAAAGGTTGCTTCGAGACCGCATACACCGCACTTTACTAATACTATCTTCTCCTTAAGCTCGTTTAGCTCCCTTAGAGTCACTTTTACAGCTTTCTGGCCGCACTGAGGGCATGTAAAGATCTTTGGTATAGTCTTCCTAGGTTTCAAAAGTACCCGTTTTCTACTCTTCCTGCGTCGACCCATAGACTTCCCTCAGCTTACTAACTACTACTAAAAGGAGGTATAGATAGTTTTCCTTTGATTATCGCGTACCGTTACAGTCTCGTTACCGTTCTTCCCATCCGTAGCATCATGTTTTAAACAATGTTTTCTGCATCAGCCACGGATGGGTTCACTACGGTCTCTCTCGGGCAAGCTACGGGAGCTGTGCTCCCCTCGCCCACCCGGGAGGCGCGATTAAACTCATAAGCCTTATGGGGGAATCGCTCCGAAGAGCGCGACGAAGCCATGAGAGGTATAAAACACACCATAATACAGAAAGCTACAGACTAATGTTTCTGCCCTGAGTATATCGTTACCGCAGGGAACGTTTACAGCTAATGTTAAGAATGGGGAGATATTTCGCAAACTATACATAGCTTTTTTCCAGAAGGCATATCGAACGTAAAGCCTTTTAAGTGTACTTTCTCCTTCTTCTCCACCTTTTCTTCGAGAAGGTAATTTAAGGCAGGCCTGATATCCTCATTTTCCACGAAGAAGTCTACAAGATCTTTTCTCTCCAGCTCAAAAAGAGATTTGTATATATTATCGAGGGGCGGTACTAGGGAGTATACGCGATAATCATCTTTTTCCAAGAATAACTTTAAGAGGGGCAAAGGTAGCACACGTATCTCCCTTTCCGTAAAACAGTGGTGTTCTATGGACTCTACTCTCTGTAAGCAATAATCGCAGTAATAAGATACTTCGAAAACGCCTTTTCTAATACTAGCTTTTAGGTCTACGAAGCTACCTGGTTCCAATTCCTGAAAGTCTTTCACCGGAATACCCCTTTTAAGAACATGCTCCTTGAGTACAAAAGAGGACCAAAGGCTAGTCTTGAATTCAAGTCTTTTGCCAGATGAAGGTTCAACAAGCCGTAGTAGAGCTTGTTTTAAGAATAATCTTTCGAATTCCTCCTTGAGGAGCTGCTCTTTGGGTTTCAAGTGTAATATATCTATTAGAGCTAGTCTCTTGCCATCGCTCATAAGTACTCGTATGCCATTTCCACGCCCCGGAAGAATAGTTGTTATGAAGCCGACGAGCGATAGGAATACTCTGGGAGGATAATTTCTATAATCGCTAACTAAAAGGTCTCCCAGGACCTCTTTATCGAAACCTTCACGAGTTACAGAAAAATACTTGCTTGTATGGTATTCCTCAACGTTTAAAGAGCCGATGCTGTACTTCTCTCTAGGTCGAAGATTCCCCCTTATGGTAACTATGTCTCCGGGTTTGATGTAATACGCCCAATATGCCTTTGATCCCCACAGGAAGATTTTTACCTTTAAGTTTTCCTCGAGATTAGCCTCAATACAGCTAACTTTCTTAAAACCCCACTTAGTTCGAGCATCTATGGGAGGACATACTGAGACAACCTTCAGGGACTTGAATTCTAGAATTTTGTCCTTGATAAAATCTTCAAGAGGGGGTAAATCTTCCCCCTGACTGCTAGGTACTCTCATAATAGCTGAGTTGTCTCCTACATTCACCTCGAGTCTCTCTCTAAATCTCTTCGTCCTGGCATTCCTTACCTTGACTATGTCTCCTAAGGACAAAGCCATTTCCTCAACAAGTTCTGTATGTGGAGGCCAGAGGGTTACTCTAATAGTACCAGTCCTATCTCCTATAAGGATCTTAGCCAATTTCACTTCCTTCCCTCCTTTCTTGTAGAATGTCAGAGGAGGGTCAACGCTCAAAACACGACCTGTAATTTCTAACTTCCTTAATCCATCGACGATATCCGTGATGTAGAGCTTGCCCAGTTTCACGTTCTTTCCTGGAGGGATGCTGATTCCTAGATTTTTTGCTACTATCATTGCTGCAGCTTCTTCCTCTAAAAGTCCTCCGACCTCTTTGATCTTATCTCGTACTAGTCTCCAAAATTCCTCCTCGCTTAGACCTTTCTCCTTAACCTTCTTCAAGATAACGGCTATTATATCATCTCGACTAGTGATGTGAGCCAAGGTTTCCAGACATCCACGATATTTTTGCAAATCTCCTAAATTATGTTTTTTGGTAACATTACGTGATCTTTCTCAGGAGTCTGAGACCAATACCTTAAGGAAGATAATTTGTAGTCTATTTTAAAGAGGGTTATCTAAGCGCATGTAGGACTTTTCTCCTGAAGTAAAGCTTTTATCATTATACATGAAATAAAGAGAATGGGCCCGTAGCTCAGTCAGGATAGAGCGGCGGCCTCCTAAGCCGCAGGTCGTGGGTTCGAATCCCACCGGGCCCGTCCTCCTGCTCCTCTTCGAGGAAGTAAGCGCTTTAAATTACATTCACCTATTATAATTGCTTACTTCAGACATGCTGTCAAAGAGGTGCCTACCATAGCGTACGAACGCGACGAAGAGGCTCAGAGCAACGAAGTAAAGCAAGCGCGCGAACTATTAGCCGCTATTGTGAACCCTACTAGACTAGCAATACTATTACTTCTCGCTCGCTCGCAGGGCGAAGAACTGTCCTATGATGCGATATGCAGAAGGCTTAAGCTATATGGTATAAAGGAGAGAAAATCCATTCAGTATCATCTAAAAATACTCGCAAATAGTGAGTTAGTATCCTATAACGCTACGAGAAAGAGCTATAAACTTACGAGAAAGGGAGAGCGGCTAGCTGATTTCATAGTGGAAGTTCTTCTTCGAGAGAAGGTGCGAAAAGACGTTATCGTGATCGATGAGCAGGTGCGGGAGAAGATTTTGAGCGTGGAGAACATTTCATATTACCTGGAGAGAGAATTTGACATACCCTCAGAATTTGTCGATGATGTTACTAAAAGGATAGAGAGGCTAATACAGGGGGCAAACCTGCAGAAGATTTCAAAATTACGGCTCTTCTACGAGACATTACACGTTCTGAAAGAGAAGGGAATTCTAGATAAATGGCTAGAAGGTCATTGCTTTCTACTATTGACACCCGGGATGATCGAGGAAGCTTCCAAGGAACAGCCAAGAATTGGAAGAAAAAGGTCTTGGATGATGGTGACATTTAATTTTATGAACATAATCGGGCTACACGTGGTATACCCACTTTTGCCGAAAAGTCTTAGAACCTACCTTAAAGAGGGGACTATAGTACTTAGTTTCCCTCATCTATTTCTAATTAGAAGACCGGAATCGGCGACGTTGACCATTGATCACATGAGTGAGAAGCGAAACTGGGAGGAGCACGTAAGTTCTCTGGAAAGTATATTTACTAGAGCCCTTGATTACGCGGCTGGATCGGTGCTAATAAAAGGAGTAGAGAGGTTTTTCGAAGTTTCTGCGAAAAACGAGGAAAGCGCACGATTACTGGCTCAAGTCCTTTTCTCTAAGAGGCTTCATGAAAATAAAAGCGGTTTCACCATAGGACTGGTTTTTTCTCTTAATGAGAACGCTGGGGATATTCTCTCAGGTCTTGATCGCGTAATAGATTCTCTGTCTATTCCTCAGGTCTCGATGTCTACGGCGTTGTTTTTACAGTTTAATAGGGAGATTATGAGGGATGATTCATTATGTGTACAGTTTTCAAGCATTATTCGCAAACTTATAGCTAAAACAATACCTTTCCTTATAATTCCGCGAGAATCCCAAACTTTCCTTGCCGATTCCTTTGGAAGAATATCGTTTAAAGGAAGCATAAGTAGCATTATAACTACGCTTGCAATAGACTTAGGCTGTCTTTCAGAGGAGAAAAGTAATGAAGATGACTTTCTTGAAAGCATAATAGGTATTCTAAACGATTTCTATGCAAGTAGGTTACTACGGTACAACACTGAAATGGGAGAAGCCATAGTATTCTCGTTCTTTGGATTAAAAAGAGCTCTAAAAAATATTCTTGGAAAGGTAACAAAATCCAGCGCATTAACATATTATCGAAAATTCTTTATGGAAGTTAATTCCCTGTGTCAGGAAAAGGATATGCTAACAGTACTTAGCTTAATATTCCCTGACCCCCAAATTTTCAGCATCTATGGAAGCGTTTCATCACGAGATAGAGAGGTAGGACCCTTCTTCTCGAGTTTTTCCAGCTACTTTGAAGGTCTTTCATTGAGGGATCGAATAATTTATGACAATATATTCCTTGAGAACACAGGTGTTTCCACTATACTAAACCTGTACTTCAGAGAAGCTCTTGTTAGCGAAGCGGAGTTAGGCAGACTCCTGCGTTTCATTTTAAGGAGAGACGTTAAAGTCCCCTTTTCGATAGCCTACGAGTACACGTTCTGTGACTTTTGCAGAACAATACATTATGGGCTTCGTAATGTATGTCCCGCTTGCATGCACGGGGAAGGGGTTTTAAGACAGGTTGGAAAGTTTCTCGTCCGCTATGAGGACTTAACAGAAGTCCCTAGGTGGCTCCTGGAGAAGTACTATAAGAAGCAAAGCTATCCTTTCATAGGAGGTCTATAAACACCTATAGAGCAAGTACAGTATCGCAGTAACGCAGATGCTCGTCAGATAGGCCGTTCTACCCAGACTTAACATCTCTATTTGCATGGATTTTAAGGCTCTTTCATCGGCCGTGTTAAGGCCTTGCTGGTCGCCCAGTATAAAGCCTACCTTTGCTGGGTTTCGGAGATAACTACAGTCTATGAGCTTACCCTTTTCATGCATATAGTATAACTTGTACCCCTCTCTTATGAGGTCCTTTATGCAGTCTATAAGGTCTTTCTTTAAAAGCTCTACTCCTCTTATTTTATCTCCTCTCAAGACTTTCAAAACAATCTTTGCAAGCTCGTTCTCGCTGAAGGGCATTTCGGCTATGTCCTCACCGATGAAATGCAATGTTATTGGGGGATTTGGAGGTCCTCCCAGAATGGCATAGAAGTCTACATGACGCCTTACACCACTGGGGTCTAAGAGAGCAACTATTATCGATCTTAGCATAACATCCAGTCTACCGCCACTTGAAGCAGGAGACCTAGGAGAGAATGTGGGAGCGGTTACTGCTGTATTTGATTTAACGACAAAGACTATTTTTCTAGGAGTCATAAACAAAAGTCTTTACCTTTTGTTCACTAAACTAGGCCTTGAGTCTTTTCTTCCTTTTCCTCTCTTCTCGAGATCTAATTTTCACTATTCCGTAAAACACAGCACAACGAATGCAAACATATCTCGTAAGCTTGTAAGTTGGGATTATGGCCCCCTTCTCCCTAAGTTCTCTCGCTAATTGAGGATCTATAATACTAACATTACGTGTAATTTTCTTTGCTTTTGATCGAGGTACTAGAGCACCGCAGTAGTCGCACTGCACTATAGACTCCTTTCCCTTTCCTCCCTTTCCTCTTCCCCTATTCTTCCTTTTCTTTGGCATCCCTTTGCACCACGCAACATTTTATTTTCCGGCTCTTCCTTATATTTATTCTTAGAGCTTAAAGACTGGTAGATTTGAGGTAAGCATGGTGACAGAAGAGGTTATTGTGCTGGGTATAGAGTCCACTGCACATACTTTCGGAGTAGGAATAGCGTCATCAAAAGGCGAGATTCTATCTGATATTAGGGAAATTTACAAACCGGATAAGGGGGGAATACACCCTCGCGAGGCTGCCGAGTTTTTCTCAAAGGTTGCTCCTCGAGCTCTGACAGAGTCTCTTAAAGAGGCAGGGCTTAAAGTAAGAGATTTGGATGGGATTGCTGTAGCGTTAGGGCCAGGATTAGGCCCCTGTCTTAGAGTAGGTGCAAGTATTGCAAGAGCTCTCTCCCTGAAATATGGTAAACCCTTGATAGCAGTAAACCATGGAGTAGCTCACATAGAGATCGGGAGGCTCACTGCTAGATTGTATGATCCTTTAGTAATATACATTTCAGGAGGGAATACCCTAATAGCTGCCTTTGTCGAGGGATGCTATAGGATCTTTGGCGAAACGCTGGACATAGCCCTAGGCAACTGCATAGATGTTTTCGCAAGAGAGATCGGTCTCGGATTTCCTGGTGGACGGCTAGTAGATGAGCTTGCGGAGCGTGGCAGGAAATACGTTGAGCTCCCTTACATTGTTAAGGGACAGGATCTTTC
>QMSC01000036.1 GCA_003649515.1 Thermoprotei archaeon
AAGATACCTGACACCGGTAAAGTAAAGGTTCTCTCGAAGGAGGAGGCTGAATGTCTCGAAATTAAAGAGGAGGACCTAGTTAGCTCAAATAGGGACATTGTTCAAATGCATGAAAGGATATCCATGAACTTTCTGAAGCATAGCGTACAAGACGTCGACCACATAGTAGTTCCCTGGAGCGGCGGAAGGGATAGCACTACCGCACTAATTTTATCGTTGAAGGCTTTCGGGTCTAAGCACGTTACCGCGGTATACGTGGATACGGGGGTAGACTTTCCAAGTAACATAGAGTATGTTAAGAAAGTCGCGGCTCGTTTAGGTGTGAGAGTTGAGTATGCATATGCACCCATTAAAGAGAGTTTACCTGAAAAGGGATTGCCAACTCATAACAACAGGTGGTGTACTATCCTAAAGGTGAACGCCCTACACGAAAAGATTTTTGAGATCTATCCTGAAGGCAAGATAGCTCTAGTAGTGGGGGACCGAGATGCTGAATCTCGTCCTCGAAGTATGAGACCGCCCATCCGATGGGAGGGTAGATTAAAGATCCTGTCTCCGCTAAAGAACTGGAGCACGGCTTTAGCACAGCTTTACTTGCTCTTTAATGAGATTCCTTTAAATCCTCTTTACCTAAAGGGATTCTATAGGCTCGGATGTTACATATGTCCCGCACTTCGAAGCTGGGAGGTAAAACTACTTAAAATTTTCCTCATGGACGATCTTCAGGCTCTACCTTACTTTAAGGAGTTCATGAGAAGCAGGGAAGCTTTAGAGGGAGAGAATAGAGGTTAAAGAGGGTTAGTTAACGCTATTATTTTACTTTCGCTTAGCTTTCTGAGAGTTTTATTTTGAGTGCTTATCTTTAGAAGTAGTTTGGAGATGTATTAGATTAGAAATGTACGAGATAGGTGGTTTATTTGATACCAGAGCTACTGGAATACGCATTAGTGAACCGTAGGAGCATAATAAATGGTGTTCAAGAGCTTAACGTCGGCTTAAGTGAAGTTGCTAAAAAGTGGACTAGCTATTCTCCCGAAAGTATTCCCTCCATCGGTCGAGTTGCAGCCGTAGATGGAAGTCTAAACTTCATAGATTTTAGAGGCTTTCTTCTTTACGCCGTAGATGCCGCAGCTCTAGTATACGGCGATAGAGGGTACGAGGACGGAGTAAAGACGGGAAAAGTAGGGCTCCTGTATCCATCAGATAATGTCTTGGAGAGAGTAAGGCATCATATGGCTATTCTCGAGCTAAGGACTATACTTAAAGTCTTGGAAGACTACGACATAGACCTTGCACTTAACGATGGATCATACGTGAGTTTCTTTGCGAAAGCTTATGGGACTCATTTCTATTTTCTTAGTAGGAAAACTCTAAGGGAATTCCAAGACTTAATAGAAAGCCTTTCAAAGAGTATCGGAAAAGGGGAGCTTAAGGTTCAATCAGAAGATTTCTTTGGAACAATTTTAGAGCGTATTAAGGACGTTGACAAGGCCATTAAAGTCATATCGTTTCTTGAGCGATTAGAGACTTTTCAACTATTGCTCAAGCTACTAAAAGACTTTGGGAACAAAATAGTATCGATATCCAAAACTTCTGTTAGTCGCAGGTACTTTAGCCACAGCCTTAAGCCCGACCTAGTTGTATTTAGTAAGATGACTTTATCTCCGGGATTTTCACAACCTGAAAAATATGTAGTTAGCATACCTTCAGACATAAAAGGATATCTGAAGGAATATTGTGATGATAAGGTAACTTTCACAGTGTTTTACGCGAGGACTGAACCCGATGGAATGGTATTTCGGGTTGAAATACCCGAAGAGCTCGATATATCCGAGATTAAAGACCTGTTAAGTAGACTTCGTTCCCTCTCTGTTAAAGGTTATCCGTATCCTCTCAGGAGGGTTCATAGGGAAGTTGAGATATGTGCTGAGGACATGCTTAAGCTTTATCGAATTTTAAGCCTTTATGGTGAAGAGAAGGGGAGGGAAATGCTATGAAGACGATAGGCTATGTCATTGGTGAAGCCTCACCAAGCTATGCATCGTTCATTTCTAAAACGATCCCCAAACTAGGCGAATATGTGGTGCTCGAATACGATAATAAGAAGGTGCTAGGCATAGTAAGGAGCGTTATAATGGGGAGTATATCGCTAAGTGAGGATATACATGATCCGGCAATTGTTGAGAAGATAAGGAGCTTAGAGGGCAAGCGAGATCACTACATTAAAGGCATAATAAAGATCCTGGGGGACGTTAACAGTTTCGAGATACCGAGAACTCCCCCTCCCCCCGCAACAGAAGTAAAGCGGGCAGACTCCTACACGTTGCAACAGGTATTCTCGAAGAAAGAGAAGGGACTTCGCATAGGGGTCCTTGCCTCAAACCCTGAGGTTCCTGTATACATTGACGTGAATAGGATGGTATCGAGGCACTTGGCTATACTTGCCATAACAGGTGCGGGAAAATCCAATACAGTTGCCGTAATAAGCGAAGGATTGTTGAAGTTGGGCGGTGCCGCGCTAATATTTGACATGCACTCTGAGTACATTGATGCACGCTTTAAGAATGGGGAGGTAAACCCGATATATCCTAGACTTAATCCCTTGAACCTTCATGTGAGCGAGCTGCTCAGACTAATGAACATAGACTCAAAAGCCTATAAACAGGAATACTACTTCAGAAAAGCACTTAACAAGACTATACAGTTGATAAATAAAGGACAGGTAGACCGCGACCAATTTTTCGTAGCCTTGGAGAAGGTTCTGAGCAAGTTTATTAAAAGTGAAGAGAAGAGGAAAGACGTAGGAACTATTCTTTCCGTGAGAAACAAACTTGAAGCGCTGCTAGACAAATATGGTAGCTTAATGGACTTAAAAGCTCCTCCAGTGGTCTCTCAGATTAAACTAGGCTATGTTAACGTAGTGGACTTGGGGTCCCTTGATGAAGAGGCATGCGATGTAGTTGTGAGCCATTTCTTAAGAACGTTACTCTACTCTCGAAAGAGCTACAAGAGCAGAGGAAAGGGGCTTCCCTTCCCCCTATTCATAGTCATTGAGGAAGCGCACATCTTAGCGCCTAAGGATCGCACGACGCTTGCAAAGTACTGGATTAGTAGGATAGCAAGAGAGGGTAGGAAATTCGGTTTAGGGTTATGTCTTGTGAGTCAGAGACCTAAGGCCCTTGATCCCGATACCCTTTCACAGGCAAACAATATGATAGTCTTAAGGCTCGTAGAACCTTCCGACCAGAGGTACGTACAACAAGCAAGCGAGACGCTGAGTGAAGACCTGCTAGAGCAACTGTCTTCCCTTAACATAGGTGAAGCAATAATTCTAGGGTTAATGGTGAGAATACCAGCGATAGTTAAGATAGATAAGTTTGAGGGAAAGCTCTCCGGCGGAGATATAGATATCGTTGGCGAGTGGAAAAAATGTTCAGATAGGTTCCTGGAAGTAGAGAAAATGTATAACGATGTTGTGGAGGATTGGTAATGACCCTAATAGCTCATCTTTCAGACACTCACCTCGGCTATAGGCAATATAATCTTACTGAGAGAGAACGAGATTTCTACGAAGCGTTTAACGAGGCAATAGATAAGATAATCTCCGAAAGGGTTGAAATAGTAATTCATAGCGGCGATCTCTTTGATTCCTCTCGTCCTTCTACAGAGGCTTTACTTACAGTGCTTAGGGCTGTGAAAAAGCTCCATGAAAAGGGCATAAAAATCTATACGATACCTGGAAGTCACGATCAGCCCAAGAGAAAGGGTCTTCCACCCCATGCCCTTTTTGAACAGTTGGGAGTTAGAGTTCTAAGAGCTTCTAATCCTTACGACGTTTACGACAATATCATTATCTGCGGTGTACAGTACGTTCCGGGCGCGTTTAAACCGGTTATTTTGAAGAAGCTATCCGAGCTCGCCAGAGTTGCAGAAAAGTATAGTAAGAGGATCTTAGTCCTTCACCAAGCTATATACCAATTCCTACCCTTCGACTATGAGCTGACGCTCGAAGACCTGCCTAAGCTGTTTCATTACTATGCTCTAGGGCATATTCATAAGCGAATTTTACAGAACTTTGGGGAAGGAGTGTTAGCTTACTCTGGTTCCACAGAAATCTGGAGTCGAGACGAATATAAGGAGTATCAAAGGAACGGCAAGGGTTTCTATTTAGTAGACTTAAGCAGAGATATCCCGCATGTGCATAAAGTGGACTTGGAGAGCATTAGACCTCATATGGAATTCGAAATAGACCTAGATAGGATATCGCTTAAAACCCACTTGGCAGAGATACTATCCAAGCTAGCTAGATTTACTTCTCCGAAAAAACCTATAGTCCACTTAAACGTTAGGGGGACAAACATCAATAGGCAGGAACTCCAAAGATACGTCTCACGGCACCTATCTCCTAGGGCACTAGCAATACGGTGGAATATAGAGGAGAAGTCCCTTGGCGTTTTAGAAGGGGATTTTGAAAGGAGTAGTAATATCAGCATAAAGCAGCTCTTGAAGGAGGCATTAGAGGATGATACTAAAGCTAGTTTCGCATACGAGCTATTTTCTCTCCTAGCTAAAGGGGATGTAGAAGAGGCTAAGGAGCTTGCCAAGAAATTTTTTGAGGAGGGTACCTGAGCATGATGATAAGAAGCCTATATGTCCGCAACTTCATTTCCCATAGGGATAGCAGGCTAAGCTTTCCTGAAGGAATAGTAGTCCTGACAGGACCCAATGGTGCGGGCAAGACAAGCATTCTCGATGCTATAAGTTTTGCCCTGTACAAGGAGCATAGTAGAGGGGTTTCTCTAGAGAATGTTATAAGGCGCGGAGAAGGATCAGCCCAAATAATCTTAGAGTTTGAGGCTGGAGGTAAGATTTACAGAGTTGAGAGGTCAGTAGTTAAAACTGGTAGAGGTGCTAGAAGCGACGTAAAGCTCTATGAAAATAATATCCTCAGGGCTTACACGGATTACGAGGCTAATAAGCTCATTGAAAGAATTCTTGGAATGGATAAAAGCCTTTTCTTGAATTCTGTCTACATTAGGCAGGGAGAAATAGAGAAACTTGTAACGGCGAGGCCAGCCGAGAGGAAACAGGTACTGGCTAAGCTTATGGGGATAGACGACTTAGAGAAAGCCTACAACGAAATGAGGGAGGTAATAAAGCCCTTTGAGGAAAAAGCCAGAGAGCTTTATGGCAGGTTGGAGGAGAGAGATAGGATAATTAGGGAGCTTTCCGATAAAACAGCGCAACTAAATGTCAAAGAGAAGAAACTTTTAGCGCTTAAGAAACAGCTAGAGGGGATCCAAAGGGATCTCAAGGAGACCGTACGTAAAAAGGAGGAATATGACAAAAGAGCGAATAGATTTCGTGAGCTTACGTCACGGCTTTTAGAAATTAACAAACATTTAGAATCCCTACAGTCTCAAGCAATGAGATATGAGAGTGAGCTTAAGGATGCTTTTAAAGCCCAAGACGAGTTGAAGAAGATCGAACCAAAAGTTTCTCTGATTCCAGTATTGAGGGAATATACTCACTTGAAAAGGGAGGAATCTCTCATCCTACAGAATGTAAAAAGCTTAGAAAAAGAACTCGATGAGCTCAAGAAGCATAAACTTGTAGTAGAAAAGTATTCCTATGTGGAGAAAGTTTACTCAGAATCCAAGAACAAGCGTGCAGAGTTGGAGAAGCTCTTGCAAACAAAGGCTGAAGTTTATGGCAGGCTTCAAACGCTTAAGGAACAGGAGAGGATTGTTTGTTCGGAGCTAAAAAGCATTAGAGAGGAGGCTGTTAAAGCCCTATCTGAAATTCTCGAGAGCGTACGTCCCGATATGAGCTTCTCTGAAGCTTCTAGGCTTTTAAGGGAGAAAATCAAGACGCTTGAAGAGAAACTGTCTGAATTAACGGATTTGATCGAAAAGAGATCTCATGAGATCGAAGGGCTACTGTTTCAGATAAAGGAGTTAGAGGAATATATGAGCGAATTAAGCAGGAGCGAGAAGTGTCCTCTATGTTACACCAAGTTGAGCAGTCTACAGAGAAAAGCATTACTGACCGAGCTCAGTCAGCGAAGAGACCTATTGGCAAGTAGCGTTGATAAGCTGAAGGCTGATAAGAGTAAAATCCTGGAGGAAAGAGGTAAGCTAGAATCAAATCTAGATAGACTGAAGGATTTTGAGAAGACCTATCTCCTACGTGTGGAGGAAGGCGAGAGGATAAGGCGGGAGAAATTAGCAGATGTTCGGAACGCCATGAAAAGTCTAGAGAAGAAGCTAGAGGAATTAAAGCCCTTGGAGAAAGAGTATGAGAAGGTAAGTAAGGAGCTAGAGGAACTTGAAGGAGTATATCGTGATTACATGATGTCTAAGAAGTACTTGGAAGGGCGCAACGAAGGAGAGGTTTTGAAGAGATATAATGAAATGAAAAGCAGGTTATCGAACTTACAAGAGAAGCTAAAGGCTTTTGAGGAAAAGTATGGGAGTATGCTTCAAAATGCGGAGGAACTACTAAAGGAGTATTCAGACCTTGAGGAGAAGGCCGACAAACTGCGCGAAAAAATAGCTAAAATTGTCGTTCTTACGCAGGCCATTAATGAAGCTAAGGCTCGTATAGGTGAGCTGAAACAAGCAAAGGAGAGGCTTGAGGGGGAGCTGAAGAAGCTGAATTACAGTGAGGAGGAACATAGGAATATTCTAGATAGGGTTTCAGAGTTAACCGATGAGGAGAAGAAAGTTCTAGCAGACTTTTCCTTCACTGAAGCCGAAGTTAGGAAACTTAAGAACGATATAGTCGAACTCGAAAGGAGGCTAAGCGAGCTCAAGAGGCTAGAAAAGGAGTATGCACGCATAACGAAGTATATATCATTTTTGAAGAAGATAAGGAGTCTCTACGGTAAGGAAGGATTGCAGAAGACTATTAGACGTAGGTCGCGTCCACTGATAGAGCACTACACTCGAAAACTTTTCCAGAGCTTTAATTATGAGTTTCTTGACATACACATAGACGACGACTACAATATCACGCTAGTTTCGTCTCAAGGCTCTGAGAGCGTAGATATGATCAGTGGAGGCGAGAGGGTGGGTCTAGCTCTCGCATTGCGATTAGCAATAGCGAGGGTTTTAGCGGGAGATAAAATAGGTTTCATAATGCTTGATGAACCTACAATACACCTCGATGAAGAAAGGCGCCGCCACCTAGTGACCATAATTAAGAGGCTGTTCAAAGAAAGGGACCGAATAGTGCCTCAACTCATTATAGTAACCCATGAGCGGGAGCTAGAAGATGCAGCAGATGTAGTTTATAGAGTTGAGAGGGAGGGCGGGGTTTCAAAAGTATTTACTGAAACAGAACCTCAGGTTTCGGTCTCTTTTAGCTGAAATCTAGTAGAAGTTTACGGGAATAAAAATAAGATTAATTACTTCTGACCTTAATACTTGAAATCTCCAGGTTCAGGCCATACTTTTGGTGCTTCTCCTGGAGGATATTCTTTCTTCAGCCACTCTATGAACTCGATGATCCTCTTTACGGCTTCTTCAACGATCACTTCTCCTTTCTCTTTACTAGCCTTACTTGGATAGCCTACGCTTCCCTTAGGATAGTGATGTATTTCCATGTAGTGGCTAACATCAAACCATGAGAAAGGTCTACCGTAAACGTTTCCAGCCTTATCAACCCACTTATCAGGAATTACTCCTACAAGTTTCTCAGCATCAGCCTCCTTCAGCTTTTCTAGCCTCATTAGTTTCTCTGCAACGTACCAGGTTACGCTCGTCTCTACTTCATCTGCGTGTATAAAAGGCGTCTCTATTATAAGTCCTGGCTTAAGCTCTGTGCCTGCCTGTATTATATCTCTAACCCACGCCCACCAGCTTGTAACCATTATTAGGGCACGCACTCTCTCTTCTATTATGGCCTTATCTTTTGCTATTGGGAGGACGTACTCTTGTCCATGGGAGTTGAATAGTATTATTTTCTTGAAGCCCGTGTTGCTGAGCCACTTAACGACGCTCACTACGTAGTCTATGTAAGCCTCTTTCTTAATTGGTATTGTTCCAGGCATGCCGTAGTGATGGCTTGGGTGGCTGCCATAGATTATCGGCGGTGCTACAGTAACACCAGTGTCATATGCCACTCTCTCAGCGATATAAGTCCCTATTAAGGTGTCCTCGCCTACGGGTGCGGCAAGACCATGGTTTTCAATAGAGCCGCAGGGTACCAGTATTATGTCCGTTTTCTTCAACCTTTCTTGAATCTCGAATATAGTCATTTGGTCGAGGTATATCTTCTCGCCAAACTTGTTTAGGATCGGTATTGCGAATCTTGACTCATACTTTGTCATCCTTACCCACCTCCGTGGACTTTAAGCAGTAAAAACGCTCATTTTAGGGTTTTATAGTTATCTTTCCATCTATTCTCTTGTGGGCTCTTTCAAAGGCTTTCTCTACATCATCTAGGTTAAACCTACTGGTTATGATCTTAGTCATATCTATTTTTCCTGCAGCCATGAGTCTTATTACGTTCTTAAATGTGCTCCAGCCAGAGTGTCCTTGGCTGCCGAAGAGCTGGCTTCTTCTCACCTGGAATATCTCGAGGTAGATCGGCACTTCTGTAGGTGCTCGTCCTATCCATGCTATTTTTCCGCCTATAGCCAGGCTCCTCTGCATCTGCGGTAAAGTTTTCTCAGGTGCTCCTGCGGCTTCTACGTGCAAATCAGCGCCCTCTCCACCGGTTACATCAAGGATCTTCTCGTAGGGTTGCATGCCTTTCTTTTCCAGCTCAACTGGGTTAAAGACGTAGTCCGCGCCCATTTGTTTTGCGAGCTCTATTCGCACGGGACTTATTTCGAAGGCTATAACCTTCCCAGCTCCTGAAGCTTTTGAAAGAGCTATGGCTGCTAGGCCTATTGGCCCAGCACCCCAGACGACAACGTAAGCTCCCGGCTTAAAGCCTCCTGCTCTGTTGAATATAGCATGGTAGGAGACGGAGGTAGGCTCGACAAGGCTTCCAGCTTCAAAGACCTTCTCCTCACTTCCATAAACATCAAGTAAGCTGTCTATTTTCCAAACGTATTTCTCTTTAACGACAACGTAGTCTGCCATGGCTCCATCATGGGTAAACCCTAGCTCTCCGAACTCCAAGTTGCCTGGATCGTTTAGGAGAATGCAGTGATTTAGATAGCCTGCACGGCATGGATCGCATTGGCCACACCACATCATTTCCTCGCTAGTCACCATGTCTCCCGGTTTAATCCACTTTACTCCTTCGCCCACTTCCTCTACTACGCCGCTAAATTCATGGCCTATGACAACGGGGAATTTCGTTAATCCGGGGTATATCATGTAGCCGGCTTCATCGGTTTCAATGAAGTGTATGTCACTTCCACATATGCCGCAGGCCTTTACGCGTATTAGAACCTCTCCTCTTCCAGGCTTAGGCTTAGGGTATTCTGTGTCAAGAACTAGTTTAGGATTCTTCCAGACTTTGTTCCCCTCTCGAACCTTTCTAGTCCTAAGCTCTGTTTGGCTTATTTCATAACCTTCTCTAATAACGAAATCTGCCTTAACAACAGCTGCTCTCATAGTGCTCATGTTTTCATCCATGTGTAAGATATCGCTCCAGTATTATTAAGCATTGCCAGCAAGGGTATAGTAAAGAGATAATGGGAGCTATCGATAACGTAAAAAATTATTTTATACCATCTCTACAAGGTATCTACTATGGTAAAGCGTTACGCGCTCGGAATAGACTTGGGGACTACTACGGCTAAGGCAGCGATAATAGACTTCGAGAATGGAGTTGTCGCTATTTCAGGAGTAGAATATCCAACTTA
>QMSC01000037.1 GCA_003649515.1 Thermoprotei archaeon
AACATAGTAATCTATCAGCAGGCCTGTCTCTTTAGCTTCTTTTAGTTTTTGTCTCGCTAGTTCTTTTTGCTTAGGATGAACTGTGCTATGTCCTACCCAACCTCCTACGTCGGCCTTTATCAGACTTATCGTAACTTTCAGGGTTACCACCAAGAGAGTCTCTTTTTTCTCGACACTTAAATAGTTTCTCCTTATTTATACTACCATATGGTAGTATAAATCCTCAAAATGAAAAAGTTTAAGGCAAAGAATAATCTTTTAGAGGAAAAGACGTTTATTTAGGAATGTTATTTATTCTATGATACTACTGGTGAGAAGTATTGGAAGGTCTATTAGAAAGCTTTAGAGTCTTAGGGTTTAGTGAGAGAGAGGCGAAAGTACTTTCCTGTCTCTTGAAGACAGAAGACGCGTCAATTAGTGAGATTGAAGACGCGTCAGGTATTAAAAGACCCCATCTTTACGAGATCCTCGAGAATCTATTCCATAGAGGTTTTGTTATCAAAAAGTATTCAAGACCTGCAAGGTACGGCATTATTAGAGACATAGATACGTTCAAGAAGCTTGCAGAAGAGAGATTTGATGAAATAAGCAAGGCTCTGAATAGAATTCTCTTTTACCTACATAGCCCGCGAGTACTCGGTGGCACGATATTTGTGAAAAACTCCGCGTTTTTAAGAAAAGCTTTCATAAATGAACTTCTTGGTTGCACTATTAGCGCTAAGATCTTTACGAGCGACTTTAAGATTGTAGGCTACGAAGTTATGGAAATAATAGAGAGAATGGCACAGAAGGTTGACATTAAGGTGGCTACCTCCGATCTTAACTTTATAAGAAAATTTATCGTGATACCTCCCTACATAAGGTACGTTGATGTAGCCTTTCCGCTAACAATCGGAATATTTGATGACAGCTCGCTCGCCGTAGCCTTTTCTCTTAAGAACCGGATAGAGTACGGCGTAATATCTAATGAGGAGCCTATCCTACAAGAGTATCAGAGAATATTCAAACACATATGGACCGATGACTATCTAAGAACGTTCTATAAGCTAAGAGTTACGACCCCAAAGGAGTACTAGGGAGTACTGTTAACTTTCAAAGAGGCACAATATATCCTCGCTTAGAAGACGTGTTTAAAGTGCTACTTGCCTGAATAAGAGAGCGTGTAATATGTTATGTTACCTTCCTTATCTATGAGCGCTAATACTATGTTTTTCCTCATCCGAAACCCTTTTTTAATCAGCTCTCTGAGTTTCGCAAATGTAAGAGGCTTTCCTTCCAAGACCCCATAGAATATATACTCGGAGGGAGAATCTCTCCTTCTTTCTGATACTAGGAACTCTATTTCTCTATCGGATAGTTTCTTGACAGCATAATTTCTCTTCAAAAGGTCATTTACTAGAATAAACTTCGGCCATACGTATTCGTCGATTTTGGAGAGCTCCTTCAGAGCTTCATTAAAATCTAATATCTTTCCTTCTTTGTGGATTACCGCACGTCCTGAATATACGAGATAGAGCGCTTCAAAAGCACGTAACTTTATCTTTTGAGGACTTTCTGGAGTACCTATTCCCAACTTGAGTATTTTATTCGCTTCCTTGCGACATTTTCTATTCACTTCTATTTCAAGCTCTGATTGGCGGAGATTTATGATTAACATTCTAATGCACCTTAAAGGGGGCTTTTTTAATAGGGTAGATGTATTCGCGTGGGGCGTGTTTAAAGCACTCAAGGTATGGTCGCAGAACTTTGGGTATTTCAACGATATCATTCTCTAACTGATAATTTTCAAGGATGGCAGTTATGGCTCGTGTAGTCGCTATTGCTGTAGAGTTCAGCGTATGTACATAGCCCTTAGCAGGGTATCCTCTTTTCTCAGCGTATCTAATATTTAGTCTATAAGACTGATAGTCAGTACAATTGCTGCAAGAGACCATTTCTCTGAATCTTCCTTGACCCGGCATCCAAGCCTCAAGATCATACTTTTTTGCTGCAACCGCTCCAAGATCTCCTGCACAGACATTAACTGTTCTAAAGGGTATTTCAAGCCGTCTCCAGAGATCCATGGCATTTTCAAGAAGTTCTTCATGGAGTTGCCATGAAGTTTCAGGTAGTGAGAAGACAAACTGTTCAACTTTATTAAACTGGTGAACTCTGAATATCCCTTTAGTGTCCTTTCCATGAGCTCCAGCTTCCTTCCTAAAGCAAGGACTAACCCCTACCAACCTGAGTGGTAACTCCTTTTCCTCTAATACTTCATTCATGAACATGGCAGCTAAGGGGTGTTCTGCCGTTGCTATAAGATACAGCTCTTCCTCCTCTATTTTATAGATTGAATCTCTAAAGTCCTCTAGACTTATGACACCTGAATACGCTTTTCTGTTCATCATATAGGGTGGTAAAACGAGCATATATCCTTTCCTAGTCAATTGATCTATAGCATAAAGTACTAGCGCTATGTCAAGCCATACCAAGTCCTGATAAAGGTAAAAGAACCTTGAACCAGCAACCTTTGCAGCTCTTTCAGTGTCTACAAGTCCTAAACTATAGCCTAGCTCGTAGTGACTTAGTGGCTTCTCCTCAACTACTTCGTATTCTATCTTAAAATCTCCTATTTGGCTTTTGAAAAGTTCTAGAAACCCTTCCCAGACCTTAGGTTTTCCATAGAAGTATACGGGGACATTTTCTTCCTCGCTTGCTCCTGGTGGTACGTTTTCGTGAATTACATTGGGTATCGAAAGTAAGTATTTATCCCGGAGTTCAGCGATCGTTCGAGCTTCCTTTTCAAGCTCTCCTAGCATGCTTGAGAGCTTCCTAGCTTCTTCAATAAGCTTTTTCCTCCTTTCGGGATCTTTTGTTCGAGCTATTTCCCTGGTTATCGTATTTCTCTTATGGCGAAGCTCGTCGAGTTCACGCATTATCTTACGCCATTTTTCATCGTACTCTACGGCCTTATTTACTATTGAAATGTCTTCGCCACGCATTTTTTGAGACCACTTTATCCTCTCAGGATCATTTCTCAGGTAGTAAAGCATGCTCCACATGGTCGTCGTCGAAATCTTATTAGCACACAGTTATTAAGATTTACTTTAGTCCCTTCCGAGCATAGGAGAGGCAAGGTGGAGGTCATGAAAGTGGTTGTAACCGGCATCAGCGGTAGCGGGAGAATGATCTACCTAGATAGAAGTCAGGTATTTTCGAAACTGTTTCTCATCGAAGAACTTTTAAAGCCGTAATAGTAGAAGTTGAGGGTAATAAACATGAAGATAAGCTTCCCCTTGATCGTAATAAATTTTAAAACCTATAGTCAGGCTTCAGGCAGGAAGGGCTTAGAGCTGGCGAAAACCGCGGAGAAAGTCTGGAAGGAAACTGGTATATGCGTGGCAGTGGCTCCCCAACTAACTGATCTTATGTTCATAGCTCAGCAAGTGGAAGTTCCAGTATTCTCGCAGCACGTAGATGACGTGAGCCCTGGAGCGCATACAGGCCATGTAACACTAGAAGCGATAAAGGATGCAGGTGCTATTGGAACATTACTCAATCACTCGGAGAGGCGACTACGTATAGATGTTATAGATAGTATCGTTAAACGGGCTAAGGAACTGAATTTGCTAACACTAGTATGTGCAAATACAGCTGAAGTTAGTGCAGCCGTTGCTGCTCTGTACCCTGACATGATTGCAATAGAGCCTCCCGAGCTTATAGGAACGGGTATTCCTGTTTCAAGGGCTAAGCCTGAAATCGTAACAAAAACTGTGGATCTGGTCAAAAAGGTAAATCCTGAGGCGAAAATTCTCACAGGGGCGGGTATTAGTAGCGGTGAGGACGTCGAAGCTGCCATAAAGCTGGGAACTGTAGGGGTTCTCGTTGCCTCTGGAGTAGTAAAGGCTAGAGACTGGTACTCGGCCATCATGGACCTCGTCAGACCGTTGTCGAAATAAAGCTATAGAATTCTTAACGGGCCCGCCGGGACTTGAACCCGGGACCTGCGGCTCCGCAGGCCGCCGCTCTATCCTAGCTGAGCTACGGGCCCTGCTAAAGGACTAATCAAAAGGAAAGGTATTTAAGTTTAATTCTTTTTCGTGGTAAAAAGTAGCATGTATCTATTAGGAGTGTAACATTACAATTTAGGTCTCGAGGCGAGTAATAGAGATGCAGGAACGAAGGACTAAATGGTCTACAAACTTCAGCGAATGGTTTAGAGATGTGATATTTCAAGCAGGTGTGTATGATTATAGATACCCCGTGAAAGGCGCCGGCGTATGGCCTCCTCTTGGCATGAGACTCAGAAATAACGTCATTAATCTTATGAAAAGGCTTCTTGACGAGACAGGGCATGAAGAGGTTCTATTTCCTACACTCATACCCGAGGAACTTATAGGCAAAGAGGCGGAACATATAGCAAAGTTTGAGGAGGAAATTTTCTGGGTTACTCGCGGAGGAAAGGAATCTCTGTCGCATAGACTAGCATTAAGGCCCACCTCAGAGACGGCTATTATGGAGATGTTTAAGCTCTGGATACATTCCCACACAGACCTTCCGATAAAAATCTACCAGGTAGTGAGCGTCTTCAGATGTGAAACAAAGGCAACGGCACCCATGATAAGATTAAGAGAGATATCGATGTTCAAGGAGGCGCATACTGCGCATAGAAACCGAGAGGAAGCCGAGGAACAGGTGAAAGAGGCCATTAATATATATAAGGAGTTTTTCGAGCGTCTCGCGATACCCTTCATAATATCCATAAGACCTGAATGGGATAAGTTTGCTGGCGCCGTGTATACTATAGCATTTGATACCTTAATGCCGGATGGAAAGACTCTACAAATAGGTACAGTACACTATTTGGGAACCAACTTTTCAAAGGCCTTTGACGTAACGTATCTTACGCCTCAAGGAACTCATGAATACGTTCACACAACTAGTTACGGGATCTCAGAAAGAGTGATAGCGGCATTAATAGCAGTTCACGGGGACGATCATGGTCTTGTACTTCCTCCCTTCATCGCGCCGATCCAAATAGTCATAGTACCCATAATGTACGGCGAGGATGTGGAAGTATTGAATTATTCCAAGGAAGTATTCGAAGAGTTACGGAAGAAAGGGTATAGAGTGGTCTTAGACGACAGGCGTGACATAACTCCCGGCGAAAAATACTATTATTGGGAGCTTAGAGGTGTACCTTTGCGAATAGAGATTGGACCGAGAGATTTAAAACAGAAGGAGGTTACGCTAGTACGCAGGGATACGTTCAAGAGGGTTAGTGTTAGTAAAGAATCGTATCTAAAAGTTCTTGAAGAGACGCTCAACAAGATTCACTGCACCGTAAGGGAAAGAGCGTACGCCTGGTTTAATATAAAGTTTCATAAGGCTAGGAACCTGAAAGAGGTCTGGGAGATACTTGAGGAGAGGAAGGGGGTCGTAGAAGTTCCATGGTGCGGTAATGATGAATGCGGACTAAAGTTGGAGGAAGAGGTTAAAGGAAACGTTCTTGGGTACGACATCAATGAAGACAAGTCAGCTGTTAAAGGAGAGAAATGCATTATATGTGGTAAAGACGCCGAACACTGGATTAGGGTGGCAAGACGCTACTAGTGATTGAATAGTACTTTGATAACCGAATATCCGGAATATCATGAAGCTGTTAAGCAGCTATTAGTCTATACTAACGACCTTTCTCGTGTACTTATTTAACATCTTTAAATCGAATACAGGAGGATAATGCTCGGGAACATGTCTATAGTTTATTTCGTGAGCTATATTAGTAAGCATAATCTTTCTGACCTCCTTAAGGTCCCTTGTCTGAGCTAACGTCCAACACAACTTCACGAAAGCGGTTTCTGGAAGCATGTCTTCTGCTGGTATTACTCCAGCCTTCAGTAACTCCACTCCTCTTCGATAAACGTTCAAGTTTACTCTACCCCATAAGCACTGAGAGGATATTACGATAGCTATTCCCTCCTCTACTCCTCTTCTAATGGATGGTAGCAGTTCCTCCCTTACGTGACCCAATCCCGTGGCTTCTATAACTATTCCATGATAGCCTTTGTCTATTAGAAAATCAATAATCTGAGGATCCATGCCAGGGTAAAACTTTATCAGCGCAACTTTTTCATCAAATTGGTTACGAACCTTTAAATCTTCAATTGAGCGGCAGGGGAAGTAATCATCTGAGAGAATGTATATTTTCCTATTCATGAAAACGGCTAAGGGGAAATCATTTATGCTTCTGAAGGCGTCCCTCCTACTTGTATGCATTTTCCTTACCTTAGTCCCCCTGTGTAGTAGTACAAAGCTATCACCAGTCTCACCATGCATAGCTACAACGACTTCTCCGAAGGGGGCGTAAGCCGCCGTAGCCACAGCGCCTAGGAGGTTAAGAGCTGTATCGGAAGATGGTCTATCAGAGGATCTTTGAGCTCCCACTAAGACGACTGGTCCAGGGATGTTTCGAAGGGCGAAACTTAAGGCAGCGGCGGTATAGCTCATGGTATCAGTGCCGTGAGCGATTACGATACCCCTATAACCTGAATGATATTTACTCGCTATTCTTTCCGCTATTCTACTCCAAAGTCTAGGGGTCATGTCCTCACTGAAAATCTTTAGCATCTCCTCCGCATCAAGTAATGCTAAGTCGAAGATTTCTGGGAGAAAGTCGTAGAGGTCTTCTATCTTAAATGAAGGATACACGGCACCAGTCCGATAGTCGACTCTTGAAGCAATAGTGCCGCCTGTACCCAGAAGCGATACTTTGGGATACTCTTTGGCAAATTTTATCTTCGTGGGGGGCCTTTTGGTTTCGGGACGTTTCTCAACTAATCTTAAGCTTTGTATCTGCCCTATATCGACTCCTATATTGTAGCCATTATCGAGCTTCAATATGAGGACATTAGGGTCCCCATAAAGCGGACGCGGGAGAAGTATGCCCTCAAGCTTAAGCCCTCGCCACAATACCTCTATTCTATCATAGATGTCTATTCCATACTTTTCGAGAACCCTTATTACAAAGCTACTATAGCCTTCCTTCTCCATGTCTTTCCCTCGATATTTCAGAAAATAATCTATAAATAAGCTATTCAAGAGAATAGAATTCTCGGCTATCGGAATCTCATTTGAGGTACTATAATCCTTCTCTTATAGTTACGTCTATTTCTTCTACGAGGTGATACGTTCTTCTTAGGCTTTGGAGGTATTCGTGGAGTTGCCTCCCTAACTTTTCCAGCCTTTGTTAGTGATCCGTGCGAGGGCAAGTCTTAACACCCCGCTATACTCACCATTCTCATAGTTATTAATCTTTTGCCGTCAAGTATTAGGGGTCAGGCGGGCTCTTTTGCTCATTTACGGGCCTTCCTCGAACGGTTCGAGGAGCCAGCCAGTTTAGGAGCTTCTCAATATCCTCTTCGCTTTTACAGTAGATCTCAAACTTAATGGGTCCAAGAGGGCTTTCCTTTTCAGGGACGCTACAGAACGACACTATGCCAGCATAAGCCGCTTGTTTATGTAGATAAAACGTTATTTTGGTTCCCGCAATTCCCCGTTTCAGATATTCTCGGGCAGAGTCCAGTATTAACTGCTTTCTGAGAAGATAGTGAAGTTTTTTCAAGGAATAAGGCTTATTGGACTCAGTTACTAAGATGAGACCATTACTGTGAGTTCTAACGACGAGTGAGACTGGAATGAACACGTTTTTCAGGGCTCGTTTCACTTTCTCAGGAGATTCTGTATGTCTAATTTCGGCTGAAACTCGTATCTTCAAAACTTTCTTCCCTCTCGATTTTAATGAGAACATCCTCTATTTCTTTCTTCAGTGCTTCCAGGTCTTTGTTCTCGTTTATAATCATGTAGTCAGCCAGTGCTATAACGTCACCCAAGCCTAGGCTTAATTCCTCAAAATCCCTTCTACAAAACTCTTCCCAATTTTTGGGGTCATCCCCTCGCCCGCGTGCGATGAGTCTATGATACCTTGTGCGAGGAGATGCGTGGATTGCCAAAATTTTGATACTAGAGTTACGTGTAACCCTATGTATGATATTTTCTTGAAAGCACTTCACTTCCGATAGACTTCTAACACCATCTATGATTATTTTCAGGCCACCTTCTTTCTCTTCAAAGAGCACGGAGATTTTAGTGACTAGGCGCTCGGCTATAACTGCATCTCCGTACCTCTCTCTTAAATCCCTAGCTATCATAGAGAGGACTTCTCTGGTGGGTTTTAAACCCCTCTTCTGAGCCTCTCCTCTTACAACGTCGCCCATAACAAGTCTGATGTATCCAATTCTCTCTGCTACCTCACCTACTATCGATTTTCCTGCCCCAGGTAAGCCTGCCACTACTATAACTAGTAGCTTTTTCTTCATTAGCCTCCTCGTGTCGCGGTCATCTTCCAAATCTTAACCTCTCCAGAATGGTAAAGTAATCAGCGTCAACTTTAAAGCCTTTGGGGTCGAAGTGCGTTAGGGAAGCTTTGTATCCATGTCCCTCAAACATTTTAACGACTGTGGCAGTAGATGGCTCAGAAACCTTAAACGTTTTACTGATTTCACTGACTGTGTAGTGATAGGGAATATGCGTCAGCTCACTAAGTATCTTTAAAAGGAGTTTCTTTTCTTTCCTCTTCTGTGGATATCTCCTATTACTCAGTTCTTCTAGCATTGCTTTTACTAACTCCTTTTTTACGTATGTAGCGCACCAAAGGGGGCCAAGTGCTACAAGCTCCCTACCGCAGAGCGGGCATTTCAATCTGTTCCTAACCAATGGGTAGGATTTAGTGGCACTTCTATACTGACAGAATTTACAGTACAAGATGTATCCCATCTTACTAAGAGAACTTTCAGCAGATCTCGTTCTCTTAATGATCTTCACAAATATCCTGATGTAGTAATCTAGGAAAAATGCGAGAAGGGGCTCAATGCCGTAATCATATTTTGCTGCCTCTCTACAAACGTATCCTAGTAGGATCCTTAGAGCAAGCTCAAAGGAAAATGGTGTACGAATAGCATAAGCCAGATATTTCCGAAGACAGGCTCTAGGATAGACTCCGTAGGGTACTGCAATATCAGTAAATGTTAAACAGAGAATGCCCTCATGTTTTATAACCTTCAAAGCAGTATCCAGAAAAGGAGCTGAGCTCCCAAAGGGATCTATATCCACGATATCGAATGAACCTTTCTCCTTACACATTCGAGCCATAAACAAATTTGCATCTTCGTTGCCTACTGTGACGCGGTCCCTCACGTTGTTTAGCTCACTATTTAGCAATATGAGCTTGTAAGCTAACGTGTTTTTATCGTTTAGAAAGACCTCTTCAACATTGGGGATTTCGAGGAGATACCTAAATCCCCTTACGCCCGTTGCACTTAGAGGCTCAATTATTTTGATAGGCCTATTTCCATAGCAAGCTTTCGTGCAGACACTCAATAGTAGTACGCTCAAATCTCGAGAAGGTATAGCTCGAGGATTATAGAAGACTGGCGCCCAAGCTGGCTCTATTCTGCCGTTTTTCGAGAAGAAGTTAAGGTCAGGTACTACTATTCTAGCAAGTCCTTCTTGTATTTTCTTGTAAGGAAAGCGCACGTTCTCTTCCATCGTCAATGATACTGAGGAATTAGCTTTCGACGATATTTTTAATTTCATTCAGTTCTCTCGGCGAGAGAAGGATGGTATTGGATTCCTCCTCAAGCCTTGTGAGCCTTTCCTCTTTCTTAAGAGTTGCCTCCTTAAATGACACTACAACTAATTGAGCATTAGTGACCCTCGCGAACCTCGCTGAATATTGTGCCTCTCTAATCTCTACCTCATTTTTCGTTCT
>QMSC01000038.1 GCA_003649515.1 Thermoprotei archaeon
AGGTGTAGCTATAAAGACCCTTTTACTGATGAAAGCATACAATGTCGCCACAGGATCAGTAGACGTTGAAACGGTATTACTCCTAACAAAGAGTGGATTTGAGCCCGCCATAAAGCTATTGCGTAACAAGAAATTGGAGGGCTATGAGAGCCTTAAGGCCGAAAAGTGCTATATATGCGAAGACCTCCTTGAGAGCTCAGAGTTTCTAAAGGCTGTTGTCGGAAAAATACTGGATAAAGTTAAGGAATACGAGTTTGAGAGTTTTCTCGTAGGGACGCAGGTAGATGCTGAGATTCTTGAAAGGGAGGAAAGGATAGTTTCAGAGTTCGGTATCCCATTTTCTGAAAGTATAAAGAAGGAGATTAATCGAGAGTTGGGGAAAAAACTGCAGGAGGCTATAGGTCGCGACGTAAACTATCGAAATCCCGATTTAACAATTTTAGTACATTTTCCTCAAGGGGAGTTTTCTCTCGACGTTAAACCTCTCTTCATTTATGGGAGGTATAGAAAACTCATGAGAGGGCTGTCCCAAAGTGCAGGAAGACTTCACGTTAAAGCGAACGTTAAGGCTAAGCCCAGCGTTGAGGAGTTCATCGGACGACCCTTGCTAAAGCTTACAGAGGCTGAGATGGTAAGGCTACATGGAGCTGGTAGAGAAGATGTAGACGTGCTCATGCTCGGAAATGGAAGACCGTTCGTAGCAGAGGTCGTTAAGCCGAAAAAACGCAATATTGAATTAGAAAGAGTTAAGGAGATGATCAGAGAATACAGTAAGGGAGCGATCGAAGTAGAAGATCTGAGGTTTACTAACAGAAAGACTATCGCTAAACTTAAGGCATTATCACAGCACACCACTAAGCTCTATAGGGCGGTAGTAACGTTCGAAAACGAAGTTGCTGAGAGTCAATTAAATTTAGTTGAAGAGGTCTTTAGGAATAAGGTAATAAAGCAACGAACACCTTTGAGAGTTCTACGTAGGCGTGCGGATAAAGTGCGGTCGAAAATTGTATATGAAGTTAAGGCAAGAAAGCTATCTAATGGAAAGGTTGAGTTTCTGATAAAGTGTCAAGGAGGTCTATACGTGAAGGAACTCATAACAGGGGACGAAGGCAGAACAAAGCCCAGTATAGCAGAGGTCTTGGAAAATAAACCTATAGAAATAGTTCTAGACGTCCTCTACATAGAGGAGTTCGGCGAAGATATAGTTCCGAGAGGTTGTTGAGCACCTTTGTAAGGCATTATGTGATCCTTAGTGGTTATTATCTTCTTTATTTTCCCGCCAACTTTGACAGCTATAATGTAAGCCCTCCCTCTAATTTCAATAATCTTACCTACCTTGCCTTGGTATCTCCGGTGAGGAGCCGTTTTTATATAGTTTGGTGAGATGTCTATGTGTACTAAATCGCCTACTTTATACTCGTAGAGTAGGCGGCCCAATCCTCTGAAACCTTTCTCTCTTAGACGCTTCCTTAAAAGCTTTCGTGATTTGTATCGATATCCGTGGGTTCTCTTAACCACTCACTCTCCCTCCTCTTTTTCCACAGGTCGTACTATTTAATGATTTCGTCGCGGGATGAGTCAACCTCTCATGTAACATTCAGTTCCTGTCGAGAGACAGGGGTATTTATATGTCTAGTTCCTCGAAAAATGGCCTGTGAGAAATAGAGCAGGCCTCTTTGCAACCAAGGTAAGGCAGAATTAGAATAGCCTCGAAATGGTTTTATAGTTGATGTTAAAAAGAGAATGCAGAGGAGCTGATGGTGAATGATAAAGGTCATCGAAGAGGAATTGCTAACACTTCCCGAAGTTAAGCGACTACTGCAAGAGAAAGCTAAAAGAATGGAGCTTAGTAGCACAGAGCAATTGACATTAGACTACGCTACTAAATTCAGCAAGCTTGAGGCCGAAGATGCTAAAACGCTATTAGAAAAGCTCCTTGAATTTGGCATGAAGAAGGAAACTGCAGTACAGATAGTTAACATACTTCCAGAAAATGAAGAGGAGCTTCGTACACTGCTTATGATGGAGGAGAAATTCTTTTCAGGTGAGGAGCTTAAAGCCATGATAGAGCTAATTGGTAAATTTAGGCTAAAGAGCTCTTCATGAAAACACTTATAGATAAATTTCTATTTAAATTCACTATAAAATGTGAGGGTTCATTAATGAAGCCTTTCCCGCGTAAGCCTCTATATTACGAAGAGTACGCGTATATTCTCGACTATCTACCCCATGGATACTACACCTCGGAGAGGATATTCGTTAAGGGTCCTGTAGCCCAGGCTCTAGGTGAACAGTATTTTATGTTGCTTGAACTGGTACCCTTCCAGGGAGTTCCCATACAGCTATTAGAGAGGGTGTATATAGGTAGAAAGGAGATAAGCCTCAAGATTCAGAGGGTTTCACGAAGGTTAAGGTACGACGATTTAACTCTTAGGGCTAAAGATATGCTTGAAAAGGCGGTAGAAATAATTGTTGAGAATAGAAAGAAGGATTTTATCGATTTCTTCAACAGGGCTCATCCGCTCACTCCTAAAATGCATAGCCTGGAACTTTTAAGAGGAATAGGAAAGAAGACTCTATGGAAGATCCTTGAGGAACGAAGAAAGAAGCCTTTTGAAAGCTTCGAAGAACTGCAGGAGAGGGTAAAGTTACCCGACCCTAAGAAGCTGATTATAAAGCGTATTCTTGAAGAGATAATAGACGAGCGCGAAAAATATCACATTTTCACGATCCCTTACCGCTAACCACCGCGTACTCTCATAATCTTCTTTCTCCCCATAACATCCCATACTTCTACTTCAGTTCCTGAGGAGAGACGAGATCTGATCTCCTCCTCGACGGGCATGGGGACCTCATAGACTTCATATGTTCCCAGATCCATCAACTGTACGGTGTTTTCGAAAACAGCTATTACTTGGGCGAGTTTTTTAGATACCTCCGGAACTTCTACTCTAGAATCTGTAGGAACCACTATACTGCGCTTAACGTTATCAAATAGTCCTATGGCGACAATCCTTGCTTTTGCGGAGCCGTGTTTACCAGGCTTAGATTTTTCTACCTCAACGACCCTGCAAGGCTCTCCATCTATAACGATGAAAGAGCCTGTTTTTATGCCTCCAGCCTCAACTGGGCGCGTGGACATGTTCTCACCGCACGAAAATTTCTTTAAACTATTTTCCGTCCCCTTTTAATATAAGTTTCTCCCCACCAACATATAGTGAAGATATGAGCCGCGAAGGGGGTTAAACCCGCTTTTCTATAGCAAAGCTTTTTACCAGTATCATGGTTATGCTCATGGACCTATCCGGGAGACGGTAGGGATCAAAAGTGAGTGTCATCGAGGTAGAGGATTTTAGCTTTAAGTATGAGGGTTCAGATTTTTGGGCAGTAAAAAACATAAATTTTAAGCTGGAAGAAGGCGAATTAGTGCTAATTACGGGGCCTTCGGGCTGTGGTAAGAGTACTCTCTGCCGAGCATTTAATGGTCTAATACCTCACTTCTACAGTGGGGAGTATAGGGGCAGTGTAAGAGTTTTAGGACATGAGGTTAAAGAAACTCCTACCTATGAGCTTGCCCGCTTTGTAAGCATGGTTTTTCAAAACCCCGAAAACCAGCTCTTCGCCTCAACAGTAGAAAGGGAGATAGCTTTTGGATTAGAGAACCTTGGTTTGTCTCGAGACGAGATACGAGAGAGGCTTGAAGAGGTGCTTGAAATAATAGGTATTCGGGATCTGAGAAAGAGAGCGCCTTTTGAGCTCTCAGGTGGTCAACAACAGAAAGTTGCTATAGCCTCAGTAATAGCTATGAGACCTAAAATACTGATTATGGACGAACCAACAGCGAATCTCGATCCCGTAAGCGCACTCGAAGTATTTCAACTTCTATTAAAGTTGCGAAGGGAACTTAGTATGACAATAATAGTAGTTGAGCATAGACTTGAGCTAATTTCATCGTTTGTGGACAGAATAATTGTAATGAATAGTGGACAGATAGTGCTTGATGGAAGTCCGAGGCAGATTCTAGTCCTCCCGGAGGTGCAAAGAATAGGGATTGGAGTCCCGAAAATCGTGCTCCTATGTAAAAGGCTTCGTGAAAAAGGTGTGAATATCCCATCGCTTCCACTTACACCAGAGGAATTTGCGGAGGAGGTGAACAGGTATCGAACAAGGCAAAGTTATTGAAATAAGGGACTTATACTTCACCTACGACGGTGTGCAGTACGTTTTGAACGGCGTAAACCTTTCGGTAAGGAGCGGTGAGAAGATAGCAATTATGGGGGAAAATGGTGCTGGGAAAACTACCTTAATAAAGCATATCAATGGTCTTCTCAAACCTACGAGGGGCGAGGTAAAAGTCCTTGGCTACGACACGAAGAAGACTCCCGTTTCTCTCCTTGCCCGACACGTAGGGCTAGTTCTTCAAAACCCTGATCACCAACTTTTCGCGGAGACCGTTGAAGAGGAAATAGCTTTTGCTCTCAGAAATTTTGGATATCCAGACGATATTGTGAAGAAGAGGGTTGAGTGGGCGCTAAATGTCATGGATTTGGCACGGTACAGGAGGACGTCACCTTTTCTCTTAAGCGGTGGGGAAAGAAAGCGTGTAGCAATAGCTTCAATACTAAGCTACGACCCAGAGATAGTGATATTTGATGAGCCTACAACCGGGCAGGACTACCTTCAAAAGCAAAAAATAGCACAAATTCTGAATCTACTATCCCTACAGGGGAAGACTATAATTGTGGTTACTCATGACATAGAGTTCGCGGCAGAGAACTTTGAAAGAATAGTAGTATTATCGCGGGGAACGATAGTCGCTGATGGAAGACCTGAGGACGTGTTCAGCGACATTGATGCTATTCGTAAAGCAAGACTATTACCGCCACAAATAACGGCTTGTGCAATCGAACTTCAGAAGCACTATCCTCAGATCAACGTGAAAACTATAAGTGTAGATGGTCTGTGTCAGCAGATCTTAAAGCTGGTTAATCCTTTCCTCTCATCCTAAGGACTTCTGTCCAAGGATTATTCTTTAGAAACGAGGGCACTTCAGCCTCACTGCTTAAATCCGTACCTGAAACTCCTCCTCGCTCAAGTAGACCTATAAGTTTTTCAATATTTTCATTAAGCTTGAGTAGGGAGACGTTTAAGCGAGTCAGGAGGCTTACGAGGTTGTTCAGAACTTCGTCAAGGTCCTTTGATGCTTTGGGGAAAAGAGAGGTTTGTTGCAGCATGCTCAGAAGTCCTACTAGAGGGATGACTTGCTCTTCTCTCAAGCCCTGGGGGGCTGTCTTTAGTCTCCTTCGTGCTGGCGCACCTATAGCTTTTCTGTACTTCCATAATGCCTTGTACACGGTCCTAACAGATATTCCAAGTTTGGCTGCAATTTCCTTTGGTTTAAGGCCAGCGAGGTATTCCCTAACAGCTTTCTTTTCCGTAGCGGTTAGCTCGGTGAGTGCATCGACATTCACAGAAACACCCAATATTCTTTCACTAGACCGTACTTATGAATATTCCTAATCCAATATAGGCTCGCCTATTCCGATGCTTATCTCGGTGGAGAAGATCCAGGATTCCCCTTTAAATAATAGGTGAGGTATGCAATGGACTCTCCTGGAATCTGAGTCGAGGAAGCCTACTCCCTCAACTTTTTCCAGAAAACCTCCTCCCGCCAGAAGTCTCAGAGACCTAAACATTCTTCTTTCTTCACTCTGTGATAATGCCAATGCACCATATACCTTAAATTTGTCCAGAAGGGGGTATATGAAGAGCGTAAAGGGAAGCCTGGCTAGGGCTGATGTAATCTTTGAGAGAGACCCTTTGTCCCTAACATAAAATACGAAGAGTTTTGGAAGAGCTTTATAGTTGAGTTTCAGTTCGACTATATTTCTTGTGATGAGGGTTCTAACGTGTCTTCTATAGTGATATAGGGCGAGGTTTGGATGTATCTTAAGCATCTCAGCGATTTTCTTAATGGGTGTAAAAATGTCCTTCTCGAGTTCCTTAACTATAAAAGCATCAGTTTCATCTAAGCGGCTAGGGGGCTGTATTCGAAGCAGATTTTCGCGAAGCTCCCAGTAATCCAGTTTTGAGTCGAATTCTCGCCAGTTAAAGCCTAAGCCGCCATAGGAGGGTATAAGAACATCTGGTTCAGGTATCCAGTAAACCGGATTGTAGGCCCGCGAAACTTCTAGAACACCACCTTTTTCTTTAAGAATACCGGTGTACTTTGATAGAAAAACGTTTGGAAATGCATAAAGTGCGAGCGAGTAATAGCCTACAGCTCCCTCAATGCCTACTATCGATATGAGGTATGGTAAGATAAGATTAGAGGGAGGGGTTTTTGCAAAAACAACGACTGGTTGTAAGTCAAGTGCAAAGTAATTGGGACAAGCTCTTATTTTTCCTTCCTTCCTTAGAGCCCTAACACGAGAGTAAAGAGTAGTCCTAGGAACACCAACTTTTTCAGCAATACGTTTAACATTAGGTTCTCCCCAGCACAGTTCCCTTAAAGCGTGAATCATTAAACTGTCAAATCTCATTCGTTCTTACCCGCCCGAGCATACAGAAAATATTTGTGAACGAGTATAAAAATATTAATCAGAAAGGGGTGTACGCTTACATTCTTATAAATTCTTGTGCCTTAGGAATCCTTAAGGGAAGACCCTTTCGCTTCCTTATTTCTAACACAAGGTTCTCTAGCATAGATTCTGGCACAGGAGCCCATCTACTGAATTGAGTGCTCCAGAAGGCCTTACCCTGCGTGGAGCTTCTCATCTCATCCGCTAGTCCAAAAGTTTCTGATACAGGTATTTCGCCGGTAACGTGCATTAGCATGCCAGTTTGTCTCATGTTTAACACTTTACCTCTTCTCCTAGTTAGTACGTTTAAAGCTCCACTGAGTTGCTCCGCTGGAACCTTAATGTCTATTTTAAGAATAGGTTCAAGTAGTGTTGGTCGAGCGGATAAAAATGATGCGAAAATGGCATCCTTAGTTGCAGGCATGATCTGTGCAGGTCCTCTGTGAGCTGGGTCCTCGTGCACAACAGCGTCATGTAGTATAACTTTGAGTCCTCTAACAGGCTCTTGTGCCAAAGGTCCGGCTTCCATGCTCCATCTGAATCCTGAAACGATTGTTTCTCTAATCTCTCTTAGGTGCTGAATACCTTTTGTACGGTCGACAATTATATTTAAGTTCTCATCAATAGCCCAAATATTTCTAGCGTCATTAGAGTCCCAGTCTGCTTCTTCCCTTAGGATCTTGGCTCTTTCTCTCCAATCTTGTCCGTCGTAGATAATGCCTTTAGCTAGAAGCTCCATGGTGATATTGTCAAGAGGTTCAACGCTAATATACAGTTTATTATGTTTATTCGGAGATTTTCCTTCGATAACAGGACCTTCTTTCCTTACGGTCTCTCGATAACGGACAATGGGTGGCGAGGTTACTACCTCAATTTTACTTCTCTGCTGCAAGTCCCATAGAGCGATTTCTAGGTGTAGGGTGCCCATACCGCTTATAAGGTACTCCCCAGTTTCTTGATTAATATGTACTCTCAGCGTGGGATCCTCGATGGCCATCTTTCGCAAAGTCTCAACAAGCTTAGGTAGATCACTGCTTCTCTTAGGCTCAATAGCTATAGTTACCACGGGCTCGCTAATGTATCTCATCCTTTCAAAAGGTCTCATCTCATCTTTAAACTTCATGTCAACCACTGTTTCGCCGGCTCTTGCTTCGTCGAGTCCTAGTAAGGCCACAATGTTACCTGCGCTAACGAAATCCGTAGCTTCCCTATAGGGGCCCATGTATAGTCCAACTTGCAGAACTTTCCTACCAGTTTTAGCGTTAATTAAGTAGACTTCATCGCCTGGTTTTATAGTACCACTAAATATGCGTCCGGTAGCAACGAGACCTGCGTGAGGATCAGCTATGACCTTGCTAATGGCAATAACTAATGGTCCATCAGGATCACACTCAAGCATTGCTCGTCCAATTTCGCTGTCCAGATCGCCATGCCAGATCTTGGGTACCCTATATCTTTGCGCCTCGACAGGATTAGGAACGTGTTCGATAACCATATCTAGAATTGTAGCGTAGAGCGGGAACTCTTTAGCAAGCTCTTCGTGATATCCTTGCTCGTAAGCATCAACAATGTAGCTGAATTTTATGCCTTCTTCTCGCATTCGCGTGAATGTTAAACCCCACTTGTGGAGAGCACTACCGAAGGCTACTTGCCCTTTTAGAGGGTTAACCTTCCATTTCTCCTTAAATCCGGGCTCGCCGTAAAGCTCGATCAAGTTATTAAAGTCTTTAATTATTTGAACGAATCTTTCTTGAACTTCCCTGGGCTCAAGTCTAAGTTCTTTAATAAGCCTATCAACTTTGTTAATGAACAGAAGTGGTCTAACTCTCTCTTCTAATCCCTGCCTAACCACGGTCTCCGTTTGGGTCATGACGCCCTCAACGGCATCAACTACAACGATTGCTCCATCCATGATACGCAAACTACGGGTTACATGGCCTGTGAAATCAACGTGCCCGGGTGTGTCAACTAGGTTAATTACGTAAGGACGGCCTTTCCACTCGTGAAATAGGCTTATATTGGCCGCCTTAACGGTCATTTGGCGTAGCTGCTCTACTTCAACGTAGTCTAGTGCGAGAGCTTTACCCGCAGTTTTAGGACTTAGTAACCCTGCACCCATTAGCAGGTTATCGCTTAGAGTCGTCTTTCCATGATCTACATGAGCGAGAGTTCCTATATTGCGTACCTGTTCCCGATTTCGCATGATCTTCGCGATATCTGCTACTTGCTTGAATCTAACCATCTTCCAGACACCTCAAAGACGCCTATGCGAATAAATACGCCAGAATATAAATCTTTAGTGTCCATTCGTTTTCATGTGATCGTCCACAAGAAAGTGTCTCTCGTATGCCAAAAGAAGTGTTTATATGCCGTTTGAGACGATTTAAAGCCATCAATTGGGCTAAGAGTTACTTATAGGGCTAGTGGGTTACCGTACTTCTCCTGGAAAAATATTTCTTCTAACCTCTTCCTGGGGCGTGGCGGTGGGGCTTCAGCGGGATAGCCTACTGGCAGCACCGCTACCGGATTCAGGTCCTTAGGAGATCCGATGATCTCTTTAACTCGTTCAGGCTCAAAGGCACCTATCCAACAGGTTCCTAATCCTAGATCTGTAGCTACTAAGACTATGTGCTCTAGTGCTATCATAGTATCTAATGCATGCCAGCGTGGGGAGGTCTTGGGGTCTGAAAGTGCAACTATAACTACGCCTGCGTCTGCTATAAACATCTGGTGATGACATGCTTCTGCAAGCTTCTTTTTCCTTTCAGGATCTGTGACAATGACAAATCTCCATGGCTGCCTATTACCTGCCGAGGGTGCTAAGCGCGCAGCCTCAAGTAATTTCAATAAGATATCTTTCGGTATAGGCTTGGGTTCATATCTCCTTATACTCCTCCTTTGCTGTATTACCTCAAAAACTTTGGACATGTTAGTTAAAGTGGTCTTAGCACTCATAAACTTTATGACAGTCAAAAAGTATGATGAAGGTTCCTTGGACATGGGCTAGG
>QMSC01000039.1 GCA_003649515.1 Thermoprotei archaeon
AAAAATACCTAATAATAAGCGACCTCATCTTGATAGATAAGTCTATGCTTAACTGCTAACCCATAATTATAATGCGTTCTCAATCTGTCCATATGGCTTTAGTAATTCTTTCTTAACCTTCTCTTAATCCAGTTCTGGAATTAATACTTTCAAGAACTCAACATCTATCACTAATCTTACTAGATTAGGCTCTCAAAAGATTTCAATTAGAAGAAAAATTGAAAATACTATTAACCATCATCCACTATCGGACAAACTGACCTCTCCTCAACCCTACCCCCATACCCAGTTAGCTGGATGACAACTGATAGCTAATAAAGGTGGTATTCTATACGGCTTAAGAGCAAGGGTGAACTTTTGAGTATTGATAAGTTTTAATCTCGTTATAGGGCTTTTCAACTATATTAGTTAAATCAGCTATTAGAAGAATAAAAGTACTTATAGTGGGGCCGCCGGGATTTGAACCCGGGGTTTCTCGATAAACATCGCTTGGCCGTAGAGTATCCTATCCCTATTAGTTGACAGCCTTCTTTTAATGTTAGCCCTTTTCCCACAAAGTTGATCAACTTCTTCCTCACACTCTCATTCCACTTAGATGGTCTCCCACTCCAAAAGATACTTGGTCAGCCGCATCAAAACCGACAACCCTAAAGTAAGGGACGCGATGGAGAAAATTGGGCTAACCACATCTAAAGACGCCTAGGAACACCGCCGGATCCAGTAAAGCCCCCCTCCTAATGGAGAGAAGGAGTTTATAGAGTGGCACCTCCTTTGGTAGATAACCTTATCTACTTGAAGTTTTGTGTGGGCAAAACTACAAGGGTAGGGGTATTCCCTAGGTATTTCATGTAGGCCGAGTAACTTGGACAAAATTCAAGGAGCGGATACCCTCAATTCACTGAAAATCCTATTATCTCAATTTTGGGGTATGCCTAACTGCCAGGATGTGGTTTTGTCTATAATACTTATAAGAGGGGGTTTTATAGAAAAAGTGTATGACTAAGGGGGAGACATATATGGATACATACAGGTAGTGAAGGGGGTCGTTTAGCTTGAAAGTTGAGAAGAGACTTGTTGAAGAGTGGCTTCCACTTTATGAGCTTAAAAATGATTCGGAAGCTGAGCAATCTTTTGGGAAAATGAGCGTGAAACGATATAAAGATGCCTGCCTACGCTTAGGAATGAGAAGGAAGAAATGGGTTTTCTTTGACCCCAAGATCAGGAGTCTTCATCTTTGGCTAGCTCGCAGGCCGTGTGGACTTTCCAGAGCCTTGACTTTGGCTTGCTTCCTAGCACCCGAAGACAGAGAGGTGTTTAATGAGGTAATTGGCCTCACTAAACTCTCGCAGTTGGATCACTATCCTCCACTCATATTATATACAAACCCCAATCGCACTTTGCTTGCTAGCAGATTGAATAGAGATTTGAAGGATATCGTTGTGGTTGACCCTATGGCAGGTGGCGGAGCAATACCGCTTGAATCTTTACGACTCGGATTAAGGACAATAGCTATTGAGTATAATCCCGTTGCTTATATAATACTTAAAGCAACTCTTGAATATCCTGCAAAATATGGTGAAAAGCTATACGAAGATGTTAGAGAGGAAGCCAAGGCTCTCATAGAGTATGCTAAGAATGAATTAAGCAAATACTATGCTGAAGACGCCTATAACTATATAATTGCTAGAGGTGTTAAATGCCCTAACCCTGACTGTAATGGGCTGGTTCCCATAATTCATGGAACAAGGTTGCGTCGAAACGGACCTTACATCAATTTCCAGTTCAATAAAAAAGAGAAGAAATTTAAGGTGAGTGTTGCTGACGAAGAAACTGAATTCGAGAAGCTTAGGTGCCCATATTGCGGTAGGCCCTTCACCAGGGATGAGGTGTTTAGTCAGTGGATACCCAAACACAAGGAAATACTAAGGATAGCATTAGAAGGTGATGTGGAAAAAGCCAAAGACTATGTTGACGTGTTAATCCGAACTCACATCCCCCTTCTGAAGCAGATTAGAAGAGGCTTCGCACCTTGTGAAGATGAAGATGTTGATAGGCTTGTCAATGCATACTTGGACCTAGCGAGGCAAGCGAAGAAGCTTAAGCAGTATCTACCAAACTCGCCAATACCGAAAGAGAATGATGTGTTCAAGCCTATCAAGAGCCTCGGCATCGATTATTGGTATGAGCTATTTAATCCAAGGCAGCTACTAGTATTCCTAAAACTCGTTAAGTATGTAAGTGAGAGGACAAAGGAGCTAACTAGGGATAAAGGAGAGTACGGCGCCGCTATTGCGACATATTTAGCGTTAGGCTTGGACAAACTTTTCAATTATAATAACATCACAACAATGTGGCATACAACTCACGGTGTCATGAAATCCCTAGATGCTCATTACTCCGCTAAGAGAAGCGTAAGCTTAGGGCTTGAATATTGCGAAGCCAAACGTATAGATTTAGCTCTTGATTGGGCTTTTGAGCCAGATGCCGCCAAGCCTACTGCCACTCGTGGGGGCCTCTGCCCTGTGCTTAAGCAATTATGCAAATGGCTTCACGGATTGGGCGACAGGGTTGAGGTTTACATGGGAGATGCCCGTGAGCTGTCGAAAATTATAGGCGAGCGGTCAGTGGATCTGGTGAACGTCGATCCGCCCTACTTTAATCAGCATTTCTACAGCGACTTAAGCGAGTTTTTCTGGCAATTTTTGATGCTAATGCTAAAACCAGCAATAGATGCTGGCTTCTTATTCAACAGAGATGAGAGCCGAGGAAGAGTGGAGTGCCTAGTATCAGGATGGAGCCCCTCGTTACCAATAGTACCGCGTGCTGGAGAAATTATTGTAAGAAGAGGGAGAGGAAAGCCTGACGTTGCTGAGGTATCGTTCACCAAGGAATGGTGGAGAGAACAGATGTGGAGATTCTTTACAGAATGCTACAACACGCTGAAAGATGACGGCATATTAATCGTTTGGTATACCCATACTGACCCTCAAGCTTGGGCGGCCGTGTTAAGTGGTCTTTATGCCAGCAGGTTCGTGTTGAGTAAAATTTGGAATGTAAGGACGGAAATGCAAACAAGACAGGTCGCTTTAACAGGATCAGCCTTCTTCACATCCCTGATCCTAGTTGCTAGGAAGACAGGTGAAAGCGTTATTGTTGGGGAACGTACTCTGAAAGAACTTCTATTTAACGAGCGAGTTAAAGAAGTAATAACGGAATCAGTTGCAGATGCCCTTCAAAGTGCCAGAGTGTCGGGTGCCTCAGACAAGGAAGCCTACGTCATGGCTTTAGCAGGAGCAATAGCTGGAGCCACTAGGATACGTAACCCAGCGGTGGAGACTGCTGAATTTGTTGCTTCCGAAACGCTTAACAAATATATGGGTGAAGCCCGCGAACGGGAAATCGCCAGACGTATGTTCAAAAGAACTTCAGAATTTTTCCGTGGCAAACTGTATCCAGTCGCACTATACCTTGGAGCCTCAAGGGTTCTTGAAGAAAAGCTTAAAAGAGCTGGATTATCCGAGGAACAAAGGAGGCTTATCGTTGGAGCGGACGACATTACCAAGGCCTACCTGATATTTTGGCTCTCTACAAGATATGTTGAGGAGGGGGCGAGGGCCTTTGTGGACTACGATTTTGCAGAGAAGATATGTAAGATCCTAGACATAAGGATCAGCACGATGGAAACCTATGGTTTAGTGAAAAAGCTTCAAAAGACCGCTTATACGGTGCTCTTTGGACGCGGTATGTTTGAAGCCGTTAGAAATAGGCTTGAACTTCTTGAAAGGACTGTTGCGGGTCAAGCCATATACCTTCTTAAGCTTATCGTAGACTCGCCTATTAGAGATGATGAAGAGCGGTGTGCAAGGGATGTTCTGAGTAAAAAACCTGTAAGCAAGCAGGTTGTAGCCACTGCCATATTCCTGCTAAGAACAGCTCTTAAGGACGAGTTAGAGAGTGCATCTATATCTGAATTTAGAAAACCGTTCATTGAAGGTGTGCTTAAAACCCTATATGCCAGGTGAGAAAATGGCGGAGGAAAAAGTCCCGGTTTTAAGGGATGCTATAGAGCCATCTGACCTCGTTTTCGCCTACAAAGACCTTGACGTTAGAAACTATGTTGGAAGACTAGCGCCAAGCCTTGGCTTACTGATCATACACAAGCTATACGAGCCGACAGCAGCCATCTCAAAGGAGTTCGTTGACTGCGAGCTCTTTCTAGGAATGACCGAGCTTTCCCCTTTTATAGAGGCCCTCAAAATTGTTAACAAAACTCTTCAAGCCAGTTCAGGGGCTGTCACTATATCGTTAACGCATGAGATGGGATTCGGAAAAACCCATTTTGAAACTCTTCTTTTCCACCTATACACAGAAGTTCCGAAAAGATGGAAAAACATCACAAGCAAACCTGTGTTGGAAGACGCTGTTCAAAAATTAACAGAAGAAAGTCTTTATAAGCTGGATGTAGCTAACAAAACCTTTGTTCTACCCCTTGACTTGAAAACCATCCCACAGTTGATAGATCCATATGATGCCCTATTTGAAAACTGCGCTAGGATAATTGAAGAATATAAGGAGGCTGAAAAAGAGGTGGTAGAGTTTATTAGAAAACTAAAAAACGTTAAGCCTGAGAGGGCTGCAATCGATTTAGCTAGGTTCATAAAGAAGACTGGTATCACAACTCCATTTCTGATATTGTTAGATGAAGTTTACGCCCGTGTTTTTGAAACAGTTGAAGGTGGAGACCGCAGACAAATCCAAAGCCTCATAAACCTCATGATTTTCCTTACTTCCTTCATCGATGCTATAAAAGAACATTCTCCAGTGGTGCTTGTGTACGCCTCTGCACAACAAGACATTAACAGATGGGAGGATCTAGCCAAATTAAAGGAATACTTTGCAAAGCAGGATCCAATAGTGGCCAACTTAATCCTAACGGTGGAGCACTTTAAAGAAAGAACCTCGAGGAAAGAAGTAGTCTCTGTTAGGCATATGACTAAAGATGAAGCCGTAGACGTAGTTTTAAAAAGGCTGATTCAATACAAGGCTGATAGAGGGAAAATAAGCAAGCGTGTTGCATCAGTTTGTAGGAATGTAGTGAAAGAATATACAACCGAACACGTTGCAGAAATGTATTATAACCTGCTTCTGAAGACCTACCCGTTCGTTCCAACTTATCGTTACTTCGCAGAAAAACTTTTAACACCAACTGTAGGCGGCGACCTACCGAAAACTCAGCATGTGAGAGACTTGTTAAGGGTAACGTCCTCTCTTATCGCCAAAGTTTACGAAAGCGAAGATTGGAACAACGCCTCGCTCATAGGCCTGTCCCATCTGACCCACGACGACGTTAACCACTTGCTGGAGGAAAAATACTCTATGGAGTGGGGGCGTCTATATGCGAGGTGCAGGGACTCGCTTACTGAAATAAAAGATGCGGATTGTAGGGGCCTTGCAGAGAAAATGTTGCCTATAGTCTACGTCAAATCTTTAACAACAAATATTTCGAAGTTGCTTGACATGATCCGCACTCCGGAAATGTTGCCACGTGAAGAGATAGTTGCAAGGGGCACATCCATAGACGACATAATCTTCTCTCTTGTTGGGACTGTCTCCACAGAACTTCTGAAGTCTAAATTACATGAAGCATATAATAGGCTTGCTAAATCCCCCTCAATCATCGATGTGGAACATGAACGGAAAAAGTACCTCTTAATGTCTTTTGTCTTCAACCCAATGGAGTTAATCGAGTCTTTCAAAAATGAGGAAATGGCAAGGTTCAGAACTCCAGAAGGGACAGTGAAGTATCAAGAAATGGTAGAGTATTTCAGAAACCAGCTTGAAGCCGATTATAACATAACCGGAAAGTTTGCTGAAAAAAGCGAGGAGGCCGGAAGGCCTAAACTGGTTCTCATCAACTATGACACCATGATTTCTGTGGATGAAAGAGGCAGGCCCAGATTCGTCAACTACTTGGATAGAGATCGTTTCACAATTTTGGTTTTAACGCCCTGGAGTGTCGCGAGAAGGCTGATTGAAAGCAAAGAGCCAATTGACTTAGTGGAGAAAATTAGGGAGATCATCCAAAAGTTTAAGGGAGATATCCAGTATCCTAACATGTTCGCAATAGTGGTGCCCAGCATTGAAAAAGGGCTTCTCCAAAGGCTTTGCAATAGAATAGCGGAAGTAAACGCAGCCAAAAAAGTTGTTAGTCACCTTAGAGTGGAAAAAGTTGAAGAGTACAGGAAGAAAAGGCTTGAGCTTGCAAGAAGAGCCCCCACCTATCAGACGTTAATTCCCCTTCTAAAGGAAAGGGAGGAGAGATTCGAGGATATAATATTGGAAGTCATGGACGCCCTACAGAAGAAAATCGAGGATTACGCCAAAAACATCACTAACACAGCAGTTCAAGACTATATAACTGAACTTGTGGGATCTTTTAAAAACATCATCTATTTCGACGTAAACAAAAACGTATTCGTAAAGGATGCGATGAGGGTTAGATATGAACTCAGAGATAATAAATTTGAGAAAATATACGGGGAACTACCAGCATGGATAGCAGACGCAACCATCAGCAAGTGTGGTGTAGATAAGCGAGACTCGATAATTTCAAAGCTTATTTCATATATTATGGATCCCTACGTGGAAAAGCATAAAGAGGATCTAGTTAAAGGGAAGAGGATCCTCATTAAAGTGAGGCCCTTGGTAGAGGCTGCAATGAGAGGTTGGAAGGACCTGCCAATAAGGCCATTGTCGAGGAAAGAGATGGAAAGTGCCCTTACGGGAATAATGGGCCCCCGTCTAATTGCTGGAATGAATGTGAAAGTATTCCTTCTAACCAGAAATGGGGAAAGATTCATGGCAATAGAACTCATGGAGAAGCCACCTCCACCTCCTCCACCTCCTCCTCAAGTTAATGCTATTAAGATCTGGGAAATAGGTAACGTCATCATCGGCATGGAGCTCCTCCGAAAAGATAAGCTGGGCGATAATGTGAAATATATTGACATCAGCATTGAAACCATAGATGAATGTAGCTTCCGCATCACTAAGGCATCGCTGGAAGATTTAGAGTGGATTATAGGTGAAGATCCAATTAACGCATTCATAAGTAGGCTCTCCTCCATAAGCCCTCTAGTAAAATTCGCTAGATTACACATTAAACTATCAACGCCTATGGAAAAACAAAAGGTAGAGAAAACAATTATAAGTTTAGGAGTATCAGAAGATAACTTCTCCACAGAGTAGATAGAACCATGTATCAACTACAAAACACGATCAATGTGCTCGTAAGGGAGATTAAAGAAAGACACTTCATGCTGGGCAGAGAGCCTGAGAGGGTTTATGCCCTTATGCTAAAGACGGTATTACATGCCGTGAACCAAGCGCGTTTTCAAGAGGTTGAAAGCAACCCTCTGCTGACAAGCCTAATCGCCAACGTTAGGACGCTGATTGTAAGCATTAATTCATTACTCTGGAAAAGGGTGACTGAGACAAGCATTTACTTAAAAAGCACCATAGATGTCTTGGAGCATATGAGAAATTCTAGGGAACCCTTGTACATCATACTATGCGATTCACTCTCCTTACCTGAGTACATGTTCCTCCTATACACTTTCGACGAATTTGTTGGCATTGATAAAGCATTATGCGCAGTGAACCCGAGTGGGAAAACCGCGACGTTCAAGTATTTAGCCAAGGAGTACCTCGGCATCAAAACTCTTCCATCATTAGAGGAGATTACCATGAGGAATGTTGCTGAAGGTTTGAGAGAAAAACTTGGAGCCTCGGGGGCATCAATCTTCCGGGACATTGACATGCTCATACATTACGGTGGAGAATATATGAGCACCGACGACTTGATAAACAGCCTATTCAAAATCGTAAACAAACTTCACATAGAAGTCAAAAACTGGCTGGATAACAAGTATAAAATCTTAATACTGGCAGACCATGGCTATGATGTCCTAAGGAGAAACAACGTCTGGGTACTTACTCATAAATGGGAAAAGGGAAAATTATGCGTAAGTCCCTTTGTTCCGATGCTCTTAATGGGGTGAGGACATGACCGATACCCTAAAAGAAGGAGTATACTACTTGTTCTATAAGGACAGCGAGAACCCTAAGAGATGTTATATCGGCATTAAATACCCTGGCATAGATTCCACACCCTTCATAATTATTGGTGGTCGCAGATCTAGGGAGTTATACAACTTCATTCTCCAGCTCTTAGATAACAACGGGATAAAATACTCCATCATTGAAGAAGGTAGCGAAAAAACCGTCGAATTGCCTTTAGCAACGGGACTAGCTACATCGATCTTTCTCTTGGCTGTTTACTCAAGCCTAAAACCTCTGAAATATGCCGCATCGCTCGAAAAAATGATTCTAGGCAAAATGCCATTCACAAAATACTTCGTAATTATAACCCAGCTTGCAACAGAACTCTCAAACTACTTAGAGAGGAGAAACAAGCAGTACTCAAAGCAAGCTTTAAATAAAGAAGCTGCAAAAACAGTCTCAAAAATGCTAATCCAACTGATAAAAGGGATACAATAATTATAGTCTGACAAAGACCCACAAGATAGTAGTAGATCTGCCTATCAGTTAGAGGAGTGGGCTGTAGCCCCACTCCCTACGAACATAGTCGTGGACAGTCTCTGTAGTCTCCCCTCATAGTGAGTCGTTCTCCCTCAAACACTCTATAACACTCTTATACCTCTCAAATCTACCCATCTGGTGAGTACTACTCTACAGTCCTACCATTTATACTCAGGTATCTGGACACCCTATCACCACTATAGGGCCTGTTTAAAAATAGGGATCAACCGCCATTACTCAAAATCAAATAATGACGGTGTAAAACGATTTTCTATAATCATCGATTTCAAAATGGTTATAGAACTATAAATAAATTTGTAATTAGATTTTAATAAAATTGATATCTTTTTGCTTTATATAAGATATAAAGATAATGGCTTTTTATGGATCAAATATCACTAGTATAATTCCTAGTGCTCCTAGAATAACATTTGATTTCATAAGAGCGTTTGTCTCTATAATTATGGTAACTAACCATCTGGGTCCTCTTATCTTGTGAAAGAATTTTTCTTTTATGTCCACAAAATTGTTTAATGCATCAAGAATTGATATGCTCATTTTTCTGAAATATCGTATAGTATTCCTAAATCTAAGCAAAAGGCATGAATTTTCTCTAAGGAAAGAATACTCTTCTAAGAGTATTTTCCAAACATTCTCAGAAACCTTAATTTTTTCCTTAAAGGGCAAAATCTCTTTAACGTATCTTTCTTTAGGAGCGTATTCTATAAGTTTTTCTCTACACAGAGATTCAATAAAATCTCTCGAAATATATTCATATCTCCTAGGATGATAAAACCATGGATATCTGAGAAAATTCAATAAAAATTCTCGAATATCTTTCTTCTCGATAAATATTTTGAGAAAAGTTTGTGGAACATACAATCTTCCCGGATACTCCCATAAAGCTTTAAGATGTTTATAGGATGTGAATACGGAAGGGTCTAACATTACATTT
>QMSC01000040.1 GCA_003649515.1 Thermoprotei archaeon
AAGTCGCTCATACTTGGAAGAGTAGAAATAGACCTTGATAAACGAGTTATACATGTAAAGCCGATATTTCCTGTAAAACCCTTAATACCAAGGCCAGGGGATACAGTTTACGTCCGCGTAAACACAATTAGGGATGGCATTGTAGCAGCAGGTGATATAATAGAAATCGAGGGTAAGGGTTTACTTTCAAGACCCTTCACCGGAATACTTCACGTAACTAACGTTAGCACAAGCTATGTCAAGGACCTGAATGATGTTTTACGTCCAGGTGACATAATACGTGCGAAAATCATAGGGTTTGGGGGACCTCCTTATCATTTATCCATAAAAGGTAGGGATTACGGAGTAATTCTGGCGCGCTGTAACTTCTGCCTCGGAATATTGAGGTTAAGGAACCAGCAGTTATACTGTCCCTCGTGTAAAGTAACTCCTAAGCGTAAGACCTCATCTTATTACTATTTTAAGGCAGCACACTAGAATAGTATTAGGCTAGCAGATTTATGGGCAGGAGGAGCTTTAAACAAACCTTAACAATCAGAGTAAACGATGAAGAGGAACTTAAAAAGCTCATTGAAACGCTTACAAAGCGACTTAGCTCGATTGATATGTACGTGGTCTCTAGACAAAACTGGGTTAAAATAAGGTTCTATGGCGATTTAGACGAAGTAAGATATGCCGTAAGGGAGTGCAAGAGAATATACAAAGAAATAGTGGCTTCGAAAATTCCGGATAAGTATGGATTTTATAAATTTAGTATACCCTCACTTCTTAGCGATGCTCAACTTAAGGTTGCCATACCGGTAAAGCTACTAGGCTTGCTCTTAGAGGTGAGAGGATATGAAACACGTATTGAAAACATACTACTTATCACGAAAGCTCCATATGAGGTGGTTGTTAGAACAGCCGAGGAGCTCTCCAAAGCTTATTACGAAAGCTTAAAAGTACCTTTAACACCTACAGCTCGAAGAGCCCTAACACTTTATGGTATCGTAAACCAGAAGCCTCTGAAAGAAGCTTTAAGAGAACTTATTGGCAGGAAAATACTTGTCAAGAAAGGGGGAGTGTATCACTTAACCCGTAACATTAATGAAGTTCTAGAAGAGATAGTAAGGGAAGCTACTAGTGGTGAACACGATGGTCTTTGAGGAAGTAGAAGTGAAAGTTCTGGAGAGAACTCCTCGAACGCTTGAGCTAGAGATTAAGGGCGAGGGACACACGCTCTGCAACCTTTTAGTAGACTTTCTAAATCGTCACCCAGACGTTGAATACGCGAGTTATACGATAGAGCATCCGCTCATAGGCGTTCCAAGGCTATTCATTAAAACAAAAACACAGGATCCGTTAAAGATCCTATTTGAAACACTCGATGAGCTAGAAGAAATCCTAAGTAAACTTCAGGAGAAAGCTGAAGAAGAACTCGCCGAGACTGCTTAAGTTATGTCCGAGAAAGAACTCGCCAAGCTGGGCGATGCCATAGTAAACCTATTGGCAAGCGCCATTCTAACGTTACTGAAAAAACGACCGGTAGCACTTAAGGTGCCTAATGACATTCTCAGCGATGTGTACCGGACGGTAGCTTCTAGCTCTCCTCACTTAATTAAAAAACCATCTAGTGTTAACAAGGCAACTTGCATAGAAGCTCATTTCGCGAGAATATGGCTCCAGAAACAGATATCCATAGATGAGCTAATCGCAGACGGATATGAATACGCTAAGCAGCTACAAGAGAAAAGCGGTTTAAACGAACGTGAAATAGTGATTAGATCACTTTCCTACCTAATTTCAAAATATGGAAAATAGGCTGTAGGGCCCCCGGGATACCCCTCCTCATCGACGGCTATCACCTACTCAGGAGGCGACCATGGGGCCCAATATTTACTATTAAGCAATACCTTAAGAACCTTCCTTTCTCGCTGAAGAAGGAATTATGAAATTCTAGAAACTAGTGGCGAGAAACAAGGAACGCCCCGGCCGGGATTTGAACCCGGGTTCTGGCGGGATCTGCCCCAGGCCGGTTGACAGCCGCCCATACTAGACCGGGCTATACTACCGGGGCTGCTTGTTGGCTCTACCCTTAGATGGTCTTTCTTCTACTTATTAACTTTTCTTTGAACTTTACGACAGTTCTCTGGCTCAGAGCATTTAGCACTTAGAAATCGTGTATCTAACCTCAGCGCGAGAAATTCCTTAGGCACTTCAAACACCTTTAATAGTACTGAAAGAAGCTTGAGCTAATGGTTACGAGAGCATTATTGTGGAAAATTATTTTAAGCGATTGTTTTAACTGCTCTGAGAACGCTGAGTCTTTAAATTACTTTCAGTGTGGTTCGCCTATGCTGTTTAGAAAGCCATGGGAATAAAATAGTTTTAGTGTAGAACGAGACTCCAGTCCCTGTGGTGTGATTATGGAGGACATGAAGCTCGAGAAACGGGTATCAATGCGCACGATAGAAAACGCGTATATCGGGGAGACTGATTGGGAGGTACGTGAGAACGCTAACACAAATCTTTCGTTTAGCAACTTTATGGGTTTTATTTTTGATAAGTTGCTTAAAAATCCCCCAGTTTTATCTGAATTCCTCCCTGGGGAAGCCGTAAGGAGTCATTTTGAAGGCTTCATTCACATACACAAACTTCCCCATTCTCTCTGGATACCCTATTGTGCTGGCTGGAGTTATGAGCGCATCTTAAAGTATGGATTAAAGACCCCTAACATTATTTCTCGTCCAGCAAGGCACTTAGATACTGCTGTTGCGCATCTCGCTAACTTCTTCTTTATGGGCGCTCAAGAGTGGACTGGAGCCCAAGCTGTCAGCGCGTTCGATCTATATGTTGCTCCTTTTGTGAGAAGCGATAAGCTCGACTACAAGCGCACAAAACAGATTCTTCAGGGACTGTTGTTCGAGCTAAACTATCCTGCAAGATCGGGATATCAATCCCCGTTCACTAACATAACTTTAGTGTTAGACACTTCTAATGAAATGCTTAGTGGAAACGCGTATGTAGGCGGTGAAGTTGTAGGCTCCCTCAGCGACTTCATAGACGAGGCTATCCTCGTGAACAAAGCCCTATTTGAGCTATACCTTGAAGGAGATGCCCTCGGTCAGCCCTTCACCTTCCCAATACCGACAATAATGCTGACAAAGAACTTCGACTGGAACGGGCGTAAGTGGGGCGATTTAACGGATAAGATATTTGAGGCACTGGCGAAGAGGGGAACGGCGTACCTATTGAACGGCTACGCTAGCAATGTTGAATCCCTCTATGCTATGTGTTGCAGGCTAACTATAGATATGAACCACATACTTAACTTCAACAATAACTTCACACTTAAATTCTCCCGGGTTACTCCAGATGACGCCTTTGAAGCGTTCTTGAGAGGAAGGAGAGGAAGAACCGTACACGGTATGTGGGCTATTCCCGACGCCACTGGAAGTATAGGCGTGATCACCATAAACCTTCCGCGCCTTGCAATGCTGAGCAAGGGCGAGTGGAGCATCTTTGAGGAGTTGCTTGAAGGGTATCTTAAGATTGCAAGGAACGTCCTGCTTACTTGGAGAAGAAGGTACGAACGCTCTCTGAAGGCAGGACTAATGCCCATAACGAAAGTTTATTTAGGACACTTTAAGAACCACTATAATACTCTAGGACTCATAGGTCTACCTGAGGCCTCAGCTAACTTTATGCGAAACCCCAAGGTTTGGTTTGAAGGTTCTGGAAAAGAAATATGTGAAGCAGTCGAGATAGAGAGAAGAATGGTATCCCTTGTACGTAGGTACGCTCAAGAGTTTGAGGAGGATGACGGATACCTATACAATGTCGAAGAAATACCGGGCGAAAGTACGGGATACTCCTTCGCTAGATCAGACTTAGCGATGTTTAAGGATGAGTACGAAAACGGCGAAATATTGATACCTAATGATGGCATGGCACCGTTTTACAGTAATAGTATTGTACCCTATTACGCGGACATACCAATATATCAGCGTGCTCTCTGGGAAGGAGAGGTTCAGCAAGAATTCACTGGAGGAGTGATGATGCACCTATTTCTAGCAGAACAACCCGATGCAAAAGCTCTTAAGAATCTAGTGTATAGAATCGCAACAAACACGAAGGTAGTATACTTTAGTATAACTCCGACCGTTGCAGTGTGTAGGAAATGTGGTTGGAACAGTATTGGAGTATATGACGAGTGCCCGAAGTGTGGAGGAGAGGTGGATCTTTGGAGCCGCATAGTTGGCTATTACCGCCCTATCAGAAACTGGAATCCTGGCAAGCGGGCTGAGTTCAGGCTAAGACAACACTATAAACTTTAAGTGCTTAACGATATTTTAACAAATGGAGCTATTCTTGACCTCGCCCTACCTCATAGTGGCTGGATGGAGAGAAGTCAGCTTAGTTGACGTATTAGAAGGTGTATCGTTTACTCTATGGCTAAGTTACTGTAATTTCAGGTGTCCTTGGTGCTCTAACAGCAAGATAGCACGAGGACTCTTGAAGAAAAGGCTCCCAGTAGATAGGGTCGTTGAAGCTGTGAAGGCGGCAGCATCTTTCGTGGATTATTTACATGTAACTGGAGGGGAACCAACCTTGCAGTTGAAGCCATTAAAGAAATTATTTCTGAAAATACGTGAGCTCACCAACCTATCACTCAGCATTAATACAAACGGTTCTAATCCTCTTGCTGTAAAGGAGCTCTTGCCCTTATTGGACCACATAGCTATAGACATAAAGGCTCCTTTAACTGATCCTTACAAGTATAGCAATGTCATAGGCCTCTCCCTTAGCGAGACTAAAGAATACATTAGCAAAATAGCTGAGACAGTCAATGTATCTTTACAAGTACCGTTCTTAGAATTCAGGACGACGGTTGTTCCGGGACTTCTAACAGTTGATGATGTCCTCAAAATCGCAGATTACCTCGAGAAAACAGTCTCGAAGAGAACTAAAAGTAGGGTGGCCTTCGTGATTCAGCAATTTATACCATATAATGGGATACTTGTAGAACGCTATCGCAAACTCAAAAGGACGCCTCCGGATATCTTAAAGGAAATTGCAGTAAGAGTAGCGGAAAGTGCTAGGAGCTTCGAGGTTTACTACAGATCATTGGAAGAAGGTGTACAAAAAATTAAGTGAATCATAAAATTTAAAACGGCGTCAGAAGAGAGTATATAGAAATAGGGCCCGTCGTCTAGTGGTCTAGGATGCCGCTCTGACGAGGCGGAGATCCGGGGTTCGAATCCCCGCGGGCCCATAATTACTTAGTCAGTAGTTCCTTGTCCCGCGAAATTTATATAGCAGATGGAAACATTTTTTCGAGAAAATCAGGAGGTGTCAGAAAGTGTCCTCTAAAAAGCCACATATAAACCTAGTAGTTATAGGTCACGTGGACCACGGCAAGTCGACGACGATGGGTCACCTCCTATACCTACTAGGTCAAGTCGACGACAGAAAAATGAAGGAAATAGAAGAAATGGCTAAAAAGATGGGCAAAGAGACTTGGAAGTGGGCCTGGATTCTAGACAAGTACAAGGAGGAAAGGGAGAGAGGGTTAACTATAGACCTAGCGTACCTAAAGTTTGAATCAAAGAAGTACTCCTTTACGTTAATAGACGCCCCAGGACATAGAGACTTCGTTAAGAACATGATCACAGGCGCCTCGCAGGCTGATGCCGCCTTACTTGTAGTTTCAGCTAAGACAGGCGAGTACGAGGCTGGAGTTAGTGCCGCAGGCCAAACACGAGAACACATATTCCTTGCAAAAACGATGGGGATAAACCAGCTAGTCGTAGCCATAAATAAAATGGACGAAGTAAACTGGAGCAAGGAAAGGTACGAAGAAGTAAAGGCTGGAGTACAGAAGCTTCTCAGAATGGTAGGCTATGACATAAGCAAAGTACCCTTCGTGCCAATATCTGGGTTTACGGGCGATAATCTGGTTGAAAAGAGCTCCAATATGCCATGGTATGACGGCCCAACATTAGTAGAGGCTCTTGACATGTTCGAGGAGCCCCCGCGCCCAATTGATAAGCCACTCAGAATACCAATTCAAGATGTTTACAGCATAACAGGCGTTGGCACAGTGCCAGTAGGCCGTGTTGAGACTGGAGTACTTAAAGTAGGCGATGTCGTCGTATTCATGCCAGCCAACAAGAGCGGCGAAGTGAGATCCATTGAGACCCACCACACGCGAATAGAAAGAGCAGTACCTGGAGACAACATAGGTTTCAATGTAAAAGGCGTTGCACGCCACGAAATTCGGAGAGGAGACGTAGCAGGTCATACTACGAATCCACCAACGGTCGCAGATGAATTCGTCGGTAGAATAATAGTTCTATACCATCCCACTGCTATCGCACCCGGATATACTCCTGTACTGCACGTACACACAGCTACCTCGCCTGTAAGGTTCCTCGAAATTGAAAAGAAACTTGATCCGAGAACTGGCGCTACAATAGAAGAGAAGCCCGCATACATCAAACAGGGCGACGTAGCTATAGTTAAATTCAAGCCACTAAAGCCCGTAGTTATCGAAAAGTACTCAGACTTCCCGCCACTTGGAAGATTCGCTATGAGAGACTCAGGACGGACTGTCGCTGCAGGAGTGGTAATCGACTTAAAGAAAGCCGAAATCAAGTAACATAGGATTTGTTTCACTTCAACTTGACAACATGTTTCCCACTATATGAGGTGTTTTTATGCCTCGATTTGTTAGAATACGGCTCTCAAGTACCTCTGTTGAAAGCTTAAACCAGGTTTGCAACGAAATTAAACGTGTAGGTGAAAGGACAGGAGTGAGGATTAAGGGACCCATACCTTTACCAACGGAGAGGATAGTCGTAACTGTCAGAAAAGCTCCTTCAGGAGAGGGAACACACACCTTTGACCACTGGGAGATGAGAGTACATAAGCGGATAATAGATATGGAAGCTGACGAGAGAGCCATAAGAGAGTTAATGCGTGTAAGAGTTCCTCCCGACGTGAAGATAGAAATAAAGCTCGAAGTAAGATGACTTCAGCGTAAATGCGCCGTGCTGAGAGAATAAGTTAAAATATTCAAGGTTCTAAATCTTATCCTTGAGGCCGGGGTGCCCGAGCGGACTAAGGGGTCGGACACTCCTAATTGGGAGCCGGACTTGAGATCCGATGCCTCTCTGGGGCGCGTGGGTTCGAATCCCACCCCCGGCGCTATTTAATTACAAACGGTGAACAACATGTCAGGCTTTCGTTTCTTAGAGCACATAGCAGATGTATACATCGAAGCGACCGGTAAAACCCTTAAAGAGGCTTTTGAACAAGCGGCTTTAGCTATGTTTGAGGTGATCACGGATACCTCTAAAGTAGAACCTAAAGTTTGCAAAGAAATACGCGTTAATGGATTTGACGAGTTCTCGCTACTTTATAATTGGCTTGAAGAATTACTGTTCCTTCATGATTTAGAAAGCCTTGTCTTTTCAAAGTTTAAAGTTCATGAAATAAACCGAAACCATGAGGAGTGGACCCTTAGAGGGGAAGCTTGGGGAGAACCCTTCGACGAATCTAGACATGAGAAAAGAACGGAGGTAAAGGCGATAACCTATTCGCGCATGGAAGTGATAAAGAAGGGTGACAATCATATCGTGCGCTTCGTACTCGATATTTAGCCTCAAATTAGGGAAGAATAAGTATTTCTTCGACGAGCTTTATCGGCTTTACGTATCGTCCTTCCCTTCGTAGCGAAATTAGCTTGTATTTCTCGAGAACTACTAAGTTTTTGTAAACGTTTGGAACAGACCTATTAACTCTATTAGCCAGCTCTGTAATGGACTTAACCCCCCTGGAAATCTCTTCTAAAAGCCTTACCAGATGAGGAGCTAAAAGTCTCCTTAAGACTTGAGGGTCTAGCTCCTCCTCAACTAAAAAGTATGACTCCCCATCCTCCTCATACTCTTCGTAAGCCTGCCTTATATAGGGAACCCCGCCGCCCTCCTCTCCTAACAGCTCAACTAGTGAAAGCCTCCTACGGACAACGACCTTCATAGCAATAATCAACTTTATACTTCAGGTATAAAAAACTATAAGACCCACTCCAGCTTTAAGATTTTAGGGTGAACACAAGTTATGAGTCGAAGCCATCTAGTAAGGCTAGATGATTATGTCTGGGAAATACCAAAGACGTTTAAGCCAGGCATGAGGGTTCCTGCAAGAATCTTCGCGGATGAAATTCTGCTTCAAAAGATGAAGGCTGACCGAACATTAGACCAAGCTACCAATGTAGCCCATCTACCTGGAATATACAAGTATTCCATAGTTCTACCGGATGGACACGAGGGTTACGGTTTCCCTATAGGCGGAGTAGCGGCATTTGACGCCGAGGATGGTGTGATAAGTCCTGGAGGCGTAGGCTACGACATAAACTGCGGTGTAAGACTTATACGCACAGATTTGACGATAGAGGACGTCAAACCCGTTCTACGCCAGCTCATAGACAAAATGTTCAGATACATACCCTCCGGAGTAGGCTCAAGAGGAAGACTTTCGCTAAGCGTAAGCGAGCTTGAAAGAGTTCTGGCTGAGGGAGTAAGTTGGGCTATTTCAAAGGGCTACGGATGGAGTGAGGACGCTAAGTTCATAGAGGAGCAAGGCTCTATGAAAACAGCTGATCCTGATAGGGTCTCTGATAGAGCAAAGGCTCGTGGTAGGGATCAGCTGGGCACTCTAGGTAGCGGAAATCACTTCCTTGAAATACAGGTGGTTGATAAAATATACAATCCTAAAATAGCAGACCAGCTAGGAATTTATGAAGAAGGACAAATAACGGTCATGATCCATACTGGGAGCAGGGGACTTGGACACCAAGTATGTAGCGACTATCTAAGAGTCATGGAAAGAGCTATGAGACGTTATGGAGTTAGAGTCCCTGATCGAGAGCTGGCAGCAGTGCCTGCCAGCAGTAAGGAAGCTGAAGACTATTTTGCTGCAATGTCAGCCGCGGCTAACTTCGCCTGGACTAATAGACAGCTAATACTTCACTGGACCAGACAGGCCTTTGAGGAAGTTTTCCATAAGTCAGCGGACGAGCTAGGTATGGGCATAGTGTACGACGTTGCTCATAATATAGCAAAGATCGAAAGACATAAGGTCAACGGAGTCTATAGAACAGTATATGTTCACAGGAAAGGAGCTACTAGAGCGTTTCCACCAGGACATCCCGATATACCCGCAAAGTATAGGGCTATAGGGCAACCAGTCCTAATTCCAGGGTCAATGGGCACAGCATCCTATGTTCTAATAGGCACTCCTAAAGCGATGGAACTAACCTTCGGCTCCACGGCTCACGGAGCAGGTAGGCTCATGAGCAGAGCACGAGCGGTGAGGACTTATAGACCTCACAGCGTTGAAAGCGAGCTTTCAAGAAAAGGCGTTATTATAAGAGCTGCTACTCTTAGAGTAATATCAGAAGAGGCTCCTGGAGCCTACAAGGACGTAGACAGAGTTGCGGAAGTAAGTCATCGTGTCGGAATTGCAACAAAAGTTGCCCGTATGGTACCAATAGGTGTAACAAAGGGGTGAGA
>QMSC01000041.1 GCA_003649515.1 Thermoprotei archaeon
CCGACCTTCAAGTCCCCCCAGAAGACCTCCAACACCCTCTTCCCAAGCGTGAGGTTCAGGAAAACGATGCCGTTCGTGTCTGTCAAGTTCATCCTACCTTCATCACTGACGATCTTTAGCCTAGGGAGCGGGTTCCCAGCAATATCGACCACTTTAAAACAGTATATTGAATAGGTCTTCCTCTTCAGCTTGATGCTCGGTATGTCCGCCTCCACTATCAGTGGCTGCTTCAATATCTTCTCGTACTTGTACACTAGGCTGAAGTCCTCCTTGAGCATCCTCTCGCTTTTTTCCACGATCAACAGAAATCTCACTGGAGTCTTGTAAGTATCGGGTCCAAAGACCTGCGTCCTTGTGTCAGGATTCCTCGTGTTCTTGACGTAGTCGAGGCATCCTATATTGTACCAGTGTTCCTTAACTAGGTCGAATATTGGGGTTTCAGGTATGACGGCTACGGCGTCCGACGGGTTTTTCTTAGAGATATCCACCTCCCAGTACGCCTCGTTGAAGTCCACTCCAATCCCGCCCCTATCAACGGACTTCGTCACAGACCCCTGGTAGATCGTCCTGTCAGACTGCAAGACGAAGAAGTCATACCAGTTGAAGCTGGGGATGAAGAACTGTATTGGTCTGAAGTCATTAGCCTTTATTACCGTTTTAAGGGTAACCTTCTGAACGATGATCACTGCAGGGGAGTACGCACTGAAGATCCACGTGGTTTCGTAGCTCCCCACGCCCACATCTTTCCTGGACGTGTCCACTAAGGGCCCCCAGAACTTTATGTGAACTGCTATGGGACCCAGTGCGAGCACCTTGTAGTCTACCATCTTCGTGTTAAATACCTGGGAAAGCCACCTTCCAGTGTAGTATATGAAGGCCCCTCCACCGCTGTCTCCATGAACGTATCTCGTTCCGCTTCCCGCCTTGTGAATGAGGTGGACCATCCACCCTCCAAGGGATGCATCTACGGTTATGTTGTAAAAACTATTCTCAACGCTGACCCCTCCAGTCTTGGTCTCAGCGAACCTTAGGTCCGTTCTGTAGAGCTTTAACGGGTCTTCTACCCCTTCGGGGTCCTCTGCTCCGAAGAATATGTAGTACGTTGAATGGCTATTCCTGGAGACGTTGGCTAGGAAGTATATACAGAAGGTTATAGTGTTGTTCTCGTAGAACGTCACGTTGCCTGTCTGACTCGGGACTTCTATTAGAGTATCACCTTCGACCTTAACGACCCTAACGTCCCTCACATACGCCACTCCGCCGTGTTTAGAGGAGGAGAGGCCTACTAAGTACTCTATTTTAACCGCACCGACGTCTATTGGAGGTGTTTGAACGATTACGAGCTCTAGGGACCTGTCGACTCCAGCTGTTTCGGTGAGCTTTACGACTCCTCTATACTTATAGTTTTTAAACTTATCATCTACTGGAGGAGGAGAAGGACTCACCTTAGGACATATTAAACATGTAAAAAGAATTAAGGTAATTAATAATAAAAAATATTTGTTCATTATTTCCCCTCACTATTTACTCTTTTCCCTCTTAATAAACCATCCTACGGCGACTCCTATGACCAGGCCTACGACGGTTCCCATTATCGTGGAGTTCGTCCGCGCCTGCTGTAGTTGAGCTTGAGTGACGGTGTATGTGGACTTGTAGCTCTCGTATTCGGATTTGAGGGCCTGATAATCCGACATTAACTTCTCATATCTTGACAGAAGAGTGTTATATTCTTCATCGGTGTGGGTGTGTGTCGACTTATACTCCTCGAACTCCGCTCGGATTGACGTTATGACCTTTCCATAGTACTTCTTAACGTTCTTAACGAGCTCCGAAAGGCTCCTCAGCCTATTATAGTCGCCCGGACCAGCCCATATGAGTATGTAGTTAACGAATACCGTTCCCTTTGGAAACTTCTTCCCAGCAGGGTTGTCGTACCATCTGGACACCAAGGAAGCAACCGACCATACAGCTCCATCCCATACTCCGACAGTCGATCTCTTTCCCATGAACATGCTAGGATCTATCCATATTATGCCAGCGGACAGGCCTTGAGTAGGATTATATACTGCGATCCAGTTCTCAGCCAGGGGCAACGTTCCCTCCGTAGAGTTTCCAAAGGGGATGTACAGCATACTTCCATTGAGCTCCTGGGATTTCAAGTCCCCGTAGTAGTCTACGTAAAATACTTTGGCCCCCTTGGTAGCTATGGTTGCTGGGACGAACTCGGCGCCGATTGACGTGAGCGTTATGTCAGAGAGGAGAGTCGCTCTGTATTCGACTAATATTACGTCGCTGTCGGTGAAGTAGTATATGATCTCAAACTTTATGTTGTTATTGAGGGTGGTCACGTTCAAGATTGCGAAGCTATCTGTGATCCGCTTAAACGAGACCGTGACGTTCGATAGATCTATACCCCACCTAGAGGAGGTCCACCCTATGTCGGGTCCAGTGGCAGCCATTTTAACGTCGTCAACAAAGTCCACGCCGGGGACTTCACGGTGTCTAAGCTCTATTAGACTCGCGCCCTGTTGTCCCTCGAAATAGCAGCTAATATAGGTGTTGTTAACCCAAAAGCTCTTAGTCGTTTGATTAACCCATACGAAAACTATCCTTCCCTTTCCGGGAGAAGCCTGGGCCGCGGGAACTTCGTTGGAGACTACGGGTAGCAATAGGAAGAGAAGGACGGCGGACATCAGTATAGGTGCCAAATTTTTATTCATACCAAGCACCTTTTTAACGCTTCAATTATATATTTTAACCTTAGAGTATTTATTTTTTTCCATATACCTTCTATAATTTGTCGGAATGCTATCATAATTCAACCCGAAATGGGGGCATAAGGGACTATTCAGTAGCTGGCCGCCTAGAAGACTTCAGGCAGGCTTCGCCTAAACTTCCTCTCAAAATATCAGGGTGATGTTTAAATTGTAAAGAAATCTGGTCTAAAATAAACTTTAATATGCGCATTCTTAATATTTTTACGAAAGAAATTGAAGGGTTGAAGAGAGTATATGGCGTGGGCAACATTAGATGAGATAGATAAGAGAATATTAATGATACTGATGGTCGATGGGAGAGCATCGTTAATAGACATTGCACGGGAGCTGAAAAAACTAGGATTCAACGTGACGGTCACCACGGTTAGGAGAAGAATTGAATCCATGGTTGAAAAAGGCATAATCAAGAAGTTCACCGTACAACTTGATGCAAAAAAGGTAAACTTCGACTATCTATCGCTCCTCGAGATGAAGATAGACCCCTCAATGCTTTCAAGCGCCGCCAAAAACCTTTCCTCGATGTATGAAATCACAGAGCTCTACGTAGTGGAGGACGAATCAAACATATTTGCCAAAGTCAGGTGCAGGTCCTCCGAGGACCTCATTAAGTTCATAGAAAGGCTTTCGAGCATCCCCTATATTAAGGACCTGAAGTCCCGCCTAGTGCTCCGCCCCGTGAAGGAGGAGGATACTTTCATACCGATAGTGAAGGAAGCCCACGTGAAGGTCTTGGACTTTGACGAGGACGGCGAGAACGAAGTAGTCCTAGAGAACGACAAGATACTATTATCAATAAAACCGAACGCTGGAGGCAGGATAACAAACCTGATCTATAAGGAGACAGGCGCCAACGAGTGTTGTCCAACTCTCGGAATACTGTTTGACAACTTCCTGGAGGAGGGATGGGGCGTCTACCTCTCCAACAGCAGGTACGACTACAAGGTTAGGAAGTCCCCCAATGGGGCTGCAGAAGTCCTGTTAAACACGCAGCTAAACGGAAGGCACCTGAAGAAGATAAAACTTGAGAAAAGGATAACCGTTAACTCCAGTGGCTCCGAGTTCAACGTCAGGTATAAGGTAACCAACGCGCATAGTGGGCCGCAGAAGGTTTCACTATGGATCTGCAATTACTTAAACATTGGAGGAGCCGTGGGGCCGGAGGACTGGCTCTACCTACCCATCGAGAATGGCACCTACGTAGAGCGGTTTGAACCGCTTTATTCTGGTATAACTTGGCCGACGCTTTTCCTAAAAGAGATCTCTGAGGAGAAGTACGAAAAGGTCTACAAAAGGAAGCACACACAATTGAGCGAGGAGAGGATTACCAATGGCTGGGCAGCGTACTATAATCAGACTACTAAGGAGATACTTGGGATGATCTGGAACCTCAAGGAGGTCTCACTCGTTAAGAGGTTCTTCAGTCCAAGTTACTACTCTATAGAACTGGTCTTTACAACCAAGACCCTTAAGCCCGGAGAATCCAAGGAGTACGACTTAACGTTCATAGTAGAAAGGGGAGATTGGACCAACGTTTATAGCAGGTGGGTTGAAAAGTACTTCAGCAGGTGACTCATCCCATTAGGACTTCAACCTGATGCGTTCTGCCGTCAGAAAACACGGGTAATATATTAGTCTCTATTCTCCTCCCATCCACTTTTATTTCCCTCACGCCCTTCGATACCCTCCGCGGGTTCCTCACGTGTATCCTGTATACGGCTCCCCTATAATGTCTCACGACCTCGAACTCGCTCCAATTCGGCGGGATACATGGATCGACTAGTAGGCCGTTAAACGTCGCCCTGATCCCCAAGATATAGTCTACGACTACTCTTAGGCTCCATGCGGCTGATCCCGTGAGCCAGGAATTCCATCCCTCTCCAAAGAACTTCGAGTCTGGACCAGCTATCCACTCGGACGTCACGTACGGTTCGGTTTTAGTTTTCTCGGGGTTTAGCCCTCTGTACGCCGGGCAAGTCTTCTTAAATACCCCGTAGGCTTTCCTAGCCCTCTTCAACAGGCATTCAGCAACTATCATCCACGTGACGGCATGCATGAATATTCCTCCGTTTTCCTTCATTCCGGGAGCATACCTAGTTATATAGCCCAACGTCCCATCCGGGATTTTATAGGCTGGCAGGAATAGGGCTGGACCGTACTCGGTATCCAGCAACTTCTCGGCCGATCTGATGGCCTTTAAAGCCCTCCTCAAGGGAGCTATGCCTGAAATGACAGCCCAGCTCTGTGCGTTCAAGAATATCTTGCCCTCGCTGTTTTTCTTACTCCCTATGACCTCCCCGTTATCCTTAAACCCCCTGACGTACCATTCACCGTCCCAGCACACCTTGTTAAAGGCCTTCCTAAGCCTGAGAGCTCTCTCCTCGTAGAGCTCTGAGAGCTCTCTCCTTCCAGCAGCCCTGCAAAGCTCTGAGAACTCCTTTAAAACTAAGTACAGGAACTCTGCCATCCACGCGCTTTCGGCCTTGCCTTCCAGTCCAATCGCGTTGAAGCCATCATTCCAGTCTCCGCCTAGGAAAAGCGGTAGCCCCCTTCTGCCGAGGTTGTTTAAACTCCTATCAATGGCAAGCTTTATGTGTGCGAACATGGTTGCTGATCCCTTATCGTAAAATGGAACTTCTTCGTCTAGTATGGAGAAGTCCCCCGTCTCCTTGACGTAGTTTATCACCATGAACGCCAGCCAGAGGGGTGTATCTGAGTGTATTGACTTCATACCCCTGTCGTTTATTTCATGCCACCAGTGCATTACGCTCCCATCTGAGAGTTGGTGTCTAGCGTGCTCTATGATCTGCCTTTTAGCCCACTCATAGTCCAGTAACAGTAGGGTTAGGGTGTCTTGGAGCTGGTCCCTGAAGCCATAAGCGGCCGCCTGTTGGTAGTAGGCGTTTCTCGAGAGAATTCTGGCGCTTATGGTCTGATACTTATACCAGTAATTGGTGAGGAAGTTGACGTACTTGTCGGGTGTCTTTACTAAAAGCCTCCCTAGAAGTGATCTCCAAAACTCCTTTACCGAGTCCAGTTCTCTCAGGGCTTCACTAAGCACACTGTACTTCTTAACGTAGTTCCTTACCTCATCTACACTCGGCGCTGCTCCAATGAGGATCGTGAAAGCAGTCCTCTCTCCAGGTCTTAAATGAATCCGGTACTTGAAGACCCCTACAGGCTCAAATCCCCTCCCGCTAGTTTCGCGGCATATACCAGTTTCAACGCATATGGGATCCCTAATGGATCTCTCGGGTCCAATGAACGCTTCCCTACTTCCCTCAAAGCTCTCAGCTTTAAGTGAGCCTGAAATAAACGCGATATGATCCCAGGACCTGTTCCAGCTTCCATCAAGCCCAGTCCAGAAGTACTTTGTAACGAACATGATGTTGTCCTCAACCCATAGATCGTAGAAGAGGCCATGAAACTGCCTGTCAACATCGTGTATCGTGCCGATCCACCACTCTAAGTAGGTGTACAACTCTAGTTCTTTGACATCCTCCGTATTGTTTGCCAGCTCTACTACCCATACTTCAAGCGTATCCTTCAGGGGGACGTAGAACGTTATCGTAGCTCTCACGCCCCTGTACGAGCTTTGGATCACCGTATAGCCTAATCCATGCCTACAGGTATACTCGTCCAGCTCCTTCATCACGGGTTTATAGGTGGGTGACCAGTACTCCCCAGTCTTGGCATCCTTGATGTAGAGATATCGCCCGTCGAGGTCGCTGAACACGTCCTGGTACCACTTAGTCACCCTGTTCAGGTTGCAGTCCACAAGCCAGCTGAAGCCGCCTCCAGTGTGTGATAGTAGCAGTCCATACTTTCCGTTAGACAGGATATTTATCCAGGGTCTTGGCAAAATGTACGTCGTAATTATAAATTCCTTCCCATCATCTGAAAAATATCCATATCTCTTCTTCATTTTCGTAACCCTAGATGCATATTTCAAACACAAATATCTTAAAAAGTACAATATTTAAGCTTTTTTAATAAGCTTAATTTTAAAACCTATGATGGACAATATTTTGTCCTATAAGGTAGAAAAATTGCAAATAAACGTTAATTTCATGCATGGTAAGTTTAAAATAAGTCAAGAGATAGGATTTAAGCGGGGCTGGTCCACGTGTCTAGTTTTAGACCTCTAATCCTGATTCTAATTCTCCTATTACAGGCTCTGATTCATAGTCCCTGCATTTCATCGGGGAGAGAAGGCTCTTCCATTGACAGTTTTAAGAACTACCTCTTGGGGCTTGCCTTAGATACATGGAAGTTTTTCGTAAGGTATACTAATAATGAGACTGGCCTGCCTTACGATCGAAGCACCCCCGGTAACCCTCAGACGTCAATCACTAATATTGGCCTCTACATGGCCTCAGTTGTGGCCGCATATGACTTGGGCTTTATCGACAGGAATGAGGCTCTGCAGAGGCTTAAAAGGACCATTAACTCCCTAATCAGGCTGGAGAAGTGGCACGGCATACCCTTCAATTGGTATAACGCCGATACTTTAAATCCAATATGGGGAAGGTTTGTATCCTCGGTGGATGCAGGCTGGTATGCTGCTGGGCTAATCGTAGCTAGGAACGCGTTCCCCGAACTCTACGAAAACTTAACGCGCCTTATTGAGATGATGGAGTGGGATAAGCTGTACGATAGCAGTGTCAAGAGACTTTATGTGGGGTACGATAGCTTGAGGAAAAGGTATACTCAGGGCCACTACGACTACCTTGCCATAGAATCGCGCACGGCCAGTCTCATCGCCATAGGGCTGGGACGAATACCTGCAGAGCACTGGGCTGCCCTAAGCAGGGACGTACAGTTTTACTACAACATATCCTTCCTGTGGGGGTGGCACGCCGGGCTCTTCATATACTACATGCCTGGCATATTCATAGATGAGAGATGCTCCTTTATAGCTAGGTCCGCGATCAACGTTACTCTAGCTCAAATCCTATACGCAGAGGAGTACGCGTACCCTGTCTGGGGCTTCTCTCCCTGTGACATCCCGGGCGGCGGCTATGGAATGAGGTTCGATGTGGCCACGCCCCATGCATCAGTTCTGGCGCTGATCTACTTCCCCGAAGAAGTCCTGTTGAACCTATTGAAACTCGAGGAAATGGGCGTGAGATCCGATTACGGCTTCAAAGATTCCGTAAGCCTGGTCAGCGGGCGAGTTGACGAGGATTACCTCGCACTAGACCAGGGCATGATCCTCCTAACTATTGCGAACTACCTTAATGGCAGCGTATGGAGGTACTTTGAGAGAGATCCGATTGTCATTAGGGCAAAATCCCTGATCTCCGAGTACAAGGTTCAAGAGGAGATACTAGAAGTGTATCGAAAGGTCTTCGAGGAGGACACTAACGTAGTCCTTGAAAACCTCTTGAAAGGAAGACTAGGGTTCTCAGCCCTAAGAACACTGAGGCTTGCTAAGCTCCATTTTGCAGCGGGGAACTACGAAAAAGCGCTAAACTATGCCGATAAGGCCGTAGAAGAGATCGGTAGAGTAGACGAGAACTACCTAAAAGACGCCATTTCCCGACTATTGGAGAGAGCTAAAAGCTCCATAGCTTCCGCCCTAAGGGACGGTAGGACCTCGATGATAAACAAGGCTCTTCGGCTCTACAATGGCTCCGTAGAACTCTTTGAGCAGGGGTGCTATACGAAAGCATATGCCAAGGCTGTAATTGCGAAGTTCTATGCCGATATATCCAGGCGCCCAGTCATTAGGAAGGAGGTTAAGATAGTCCTGAGCTCAGATAGGAGGACGCACACCTATCCGTGTAACGTGACCCTCAGGGGTTGTGTCACTCCCCCAATCCCCGCAAACCTAGTGGTCGAGCGCCTGGTTAGTGGCAAGTGGAAAGCCATCGCGATAATAAGGGCCAGCGGTAATGGAAGCTTTTCGTTTAAATGGTCTCCTGAAGCGGGAAATCACACCGTTAGGGTTAGGTTTAAGGGCTCAAAAACCTACCTCCCATCTTCCTCAAATACCATTGTAATTACCGTGCTTAAGGGAGTTAGAGAAATCTCGCTGAACTACCCGGAAGAGGTCTACTCCGGCGAAGAGGTTTTGATATCGGGTAAGATCGTGCCAGCTCAAGAATTAGAGGAACTCCTTATCAGTATTACGGAGCCCGGAGGTAACAAGTCGTCGGAGGTTATTAGCCTAAGAGAAGATGGGAGCTTCAAGGTAGCCCTTAAGCCCATGACAGCAGGCTCCTGGAAGATCACCATAATTGTTCCTGAAACGGAGAACTATGGTGAGCTTAAAAGGGAATTCACCATAAAGGTGAAGGCTAAAGTGGAACTCTTTAGCACTAAGAACATCCTAGTCCTCGTCCTTCTCTCAGCTCTAGCCTTAGTGCTCTACATCATCTACAGACGAAAACCTTCTCTGCGAATTCCACAATTTGGGGAACTACCTGTGTAAGATATCTTTCGTATATTGTATCATAGTACACTGCAAGAGCTGTGTAGAGTAGACTATGTTCCATTCGGACCACGTCAAGTTAAAAGCTTAATTATTCATTTTAACGTTTACTACTGTGTGAAAATGAACGTAGATCTCTTGCATAGGATCGTAATGCAAGCACACGAACTCGGTGCGGAGTACGCGGACATAAGGTTTGAG
>QMSC01000042.1 GCA_003649515.1 Thermoprotei archaeon
CTTCTTGTCTTTCCTGAGAGAGTCTTAGAGACTAGACCTTGAGCCAAAAGATCATCAATAAGCCTACTATACCTGTTCTTAATGGCTGGATTTAAGGGGTCGTCACCGCACCATTTAATTAAATCTTTTATAGCCTTAGCCTTACCGCCATGTTCGTACAGCACAAGTATTACTCTTGTCGCTAGCTCCTCCTCTCCTTCCTTGAATATTCTAGCTCTTCTGCTAATGCCCCTCGTCGACGGTGACTTTATTTCAACGGGCTCCAGACCTCGCTTATTATCCTTTTCAAGAACCCATTCTTCGAAGCTTGGCGTACCGGGCGGAGGTATGAAATCACCCTTTTCAGTAGTGGGTACAACATACAGATGGACGCCTTGGAAAAGCGTTGAAACCATGGTTATCGTTGCAACGCACTCAGGCGGCATATCAGTAATATCTATATAGACAGCCCTTCCACGCTTACAAACTTCAAATTCGAGAAGTGCATATATTCTTGAAAAGACGCTCTTCTGAGATTGAGGATTTATGGGTACTGGAATGGGATTGAAAAAGGCGAGCTGCCTCTTTAACTTTTGCATGTTGTACCTTGATACTGTTCCATATCTGTCATGCTTGTTATCGTATAGGATATAGATGGCATCAACTCCCATTCTCTTCATGAAGTTCCTCAATCCATCTAAAGCCATTGATGGATGGAAACCCGCGTAGAGGACTATTACAGCCATGAATCTTCACAGTAGCCTGCACTATGCTACAGTAATATCTGCGTAATACCAGTATATATATTTATCTTACAGTAAGAAATTTCCATTGACAGTATCTATTTTATGTTACTGTTTTATAAGTGAATTAATATGCTTAGTAACACAAGATAGTTACCATAACGGAAGCTATTAACCGAACTTAAAACCCTGTTTTTCAACGTATTTTGAGCTATTGAGAAGACCTATTTATTGTACAGTAGCAGTTTTATCTTAGTCTCTGTCCGAGGCGTGAACCATGCTTCAAAATGTTATGTATAGCAGACTTGATTACAGCGACCTCCAAGAGGTCATTGCCACAATAAAGAAAGTTTACATCGATAGGAGGGCCCTAGAGTACGATCTGCTTGGCGAGCCCATATTATCGCCCTACCCCATCCTGAGAATCGCTGGAAGAGTTATTAGAGGATACCACGTAACGCCAGATAGGTTTAGAACACTAGATCCACTGCCCCATGGAAGGAGGGTGCTAGCTTTAGATGCATCATTGAAGGTTCTCTTCAACTGCGGGTCTTTTAAAGTCATAGTATCTAAGGTTACGTGGGGCATTTGGAGGGGATTTGTATGCGAGGATTCTGGAATTTTCCCTATAAGGATAAAGGTCGTATGGGATAAGCATGAGGCCGCTGAATGGCTTTTAATGGTGGAACTGGCATCTGCCTTAAAGCTCCTCTCAAGAATCAGGTACGGCGATTATTTACTCATGGACAGGAGCTTAATGGCTGTCCCCTCTCTACGTAGAGAAACTAGAAAGCTGTTCGAGAAGCTGGACTCGATCGCCAGTGCTAAGGGGGTCACATTAATAGGTATAACCAAGGTGTCTCAGATAAGGCTTAATACAGGAGAAAGCTTGGTAGGCTACCTACTCTACCTGGCAAATAAGCGGTTGAAGAATCTCGCATGGTATTATCACCCAATATTCAAACAATCCTCGCTTCCTTCGTGGTATATGGGCGATATAGTGGTGGCGAAGCTCGCTGAAGATGCAGAGAACGCCTTCAGAATAGATGTTTCAAGAAGGGCTCTCATGTCACATAGCCTCGAACAGATAATGGGAGAATTAGCCTTCATGCAGGATCCTGCTACGCCCGGTTATCCCTATCCCCTTAAAAGCGTCCACAATGCATCTAGATTTACTGAGGAGGAACTCGAAAGGATAGCCGCACACTTCCTAGAACTTCTCGAGGAAAGAGGGCTGCTTTCAAAGTTCCTATCAGACATTAGGTCAAGCAATTTTAAGGAAAAGTATCTCTGGGGTATCGTGAGTTGAAGGTTGGTGTAGTAGTCTGGGCTGAAGGGAACATTGTGAAGTTCAGGGTAGCGGAGGGCGTAAGAGTTGAAAGAGGACAGCTTTTAAAGGTATATGACAAGGAAGTCAAATACATTTTGAGAGTATTCGACTTCCGACCCGAATCCCTCTTAACGCCAGCCGAAATAGCTAGGCTAAGCCATAAGAGGGAAAGAGGAGAAGACGTCGTCTTATATGATAAATCTCTCAGATTGTACGATACGGCTATCGCAACGATCATAGCACAAATTGAGGAGGATGCCATTGTGCATGGTCCTACATCCGTTCCCTCCCTCTTTTCGAACGTTGAAACCCTCGATGAACTCGATTTAGAACAATTAAACCTCGACAATGGAGATCTCGTTATAGGCTATGTCCGCATAGGACATAAAGCCACTAATGTTGAGATAAAGCTGAAGGGGGAGAAAGTCTTTCCCCATCACATTTTGATCAGTGGAGTTACTGGCGCGGGCAAAAGTAACTTGGGTAAAGTGTTAGCAGGTGCTGTTATGAGCGTTCCGGAGCCCAAGTACAGTTTGGTGTTGTTTGACACCGAAAGCGAATACTTTCAGGGAGCACGTCCAGGGCTTTTTGGACTCGTTCATCTACCAGAAGCCGAGGAAAGGCTCTTCTATGTATCCAATATCGTTAGCGAGCCTACAAAAGTTGAATTTAGGTTCACTTACAAGGGAGTGGAGATTAAGCGAAGGATCTTCGTTCATCCTCTTGAGATCTCTTATAGTAAGCTCTATCCCTTAGATTTCATATTGACCGGCGAGTTCACCCCACCACAGGAGGAACTTCTCTGGCTTGCATGGAAAACTAAGAGAAGTGACTGGCTAGAGTTTTTGACCGAGAGCACTACGAGCCTCATTTATCGCGCTCTCAGTAAAATGGCTCACGTAAATACGATAAACACGACTAAGAGGAAGCTAAGACACATGCTTGGCTCAGGGGAGATCTTCAAGAAAAACGACGTCGAAACAGATCTCCTTCAAGCAATAATAGGGGCCGTAGGTCGGGGCAAAGTTGTTTTGGTTGACATGCCGCATGCAACTGAGGGTGAGGAAAAGCTACTGGCCACGGCTATTGCAAGGAGAATCTTTAAGGTTTATGAAGAGATTAGGAAAAACGCGCCCCATGAGTGGGAGAAGCTCCCCTATGTAATGATAATGGTTGAAGAAGCCCACAAGTATCTCTCTAAGCAAAGCCTCACGGGAATAAGCGATGTAAGGGAGAATATTTTCTCGATCATAAGCAAGCGGGGCAGGAAGTACAAAGTTAGTGGACTATACATTACACAGATGCCGGGAGAGCTCATAGAACCCGTGATAAGGCAGGCTCTTACGAAGATCATACTATCGTTACCAACTAGGCCGGATTACCAGAAGATCATTGAATATAGTCCATATCTTGATGAAGCATCTCAAGAACTGAAGGCTCTCGATAAAGGTGAAGCTCTAGTCGTGAGTCCAGTGTCAGGACTAAGGTTTGCGGCGCCCATCAAAGTATTTTGTTTTGAAGATATCATTAAGGAAAAGCTTGATGAAGAGTTAGCCTTCAAGAGCGTCAAAGTTCTGGACAAGAAGAAATACGGGAAAACCTTTACCACGAGTCACGATACTTAGTAAAGGCTCCCGTTCCTCAATCAATCCGAAAATTCAAGAACTCCTCTACTTAAACTGTCAATGACTTCTCTCAAAAGGCAAGGATAATCTGAGGTTATACCGTCAACTCCGAGTCTGAACATTCTAACCATATCCTCGACTTCGTTAATAGTCCAGGCAATCACTTTAAAGCCGTTTGCCTTAGCTTCCTTAATAAACCGTCTGGATACTAGGCGATAAAATGGAGACACTAGCTCGACCCCAAGCTCCTTAGCAACATCAATGTTACGCATGGGAAGAGCGCTGAAGATCAGTCCCGTCGGTATGTCCGGAGCAATATCTTTAAGGTTTTTAATGGCTTCCTTATGAAACGATATGACCCATACGTATTCCCTTGCATTAAGAGAGTCTACTATTCCGACAACCTTATCTTCGTAGCCTACTTCCTTTAACTCCAAGAAAACCTTAACCTTGCCCTTGGTAACCTCCAAAACCTCCTCAAGGGTGGGAACCTTCTCGCCCTTGCCTGCATCAAACCTCCTAATTTCATCGAAAGTTAAGTCCGCAACTCTGCCACTACCATTGGTAGTTCGGTCGACAGTTTCATCATGCATTAGGATTAATGTGCCATCCTTTGTACGTCTAACATCAACTTCTATAGCCGTAGCACCGCATTCAATCCCCTTTAAAATAGCACGAATCGTATTTTCAGGCTCGTATCCGGCTGCACCGCGATGTCCAACAACTTCAAATGGATTCATTTTGACCACGAAATCAAAATACTGTAATCAAATAAATAATGATGATGCGTCCTGAAGTTTCTCACTAACAACGGATATTCTAATATCAACTAAGTATCTTTTTCCTTGAACTCCTTCTCCTTAAGCTTCTTAAAAATCTCTTCGAAGTATTCCGAGTCGTTATTCAGAAAAGAGAGCATAAAAGTTTCAGGATCTAAACTTAGGTCAAATGCTCTATTCAGCAGGCGTGCCAGGAGTTTTAAAAACTCTTTCGTAGAAGTTTCATCGCCGTTATTTAGCTGTACTAAGGCCTCGTAGAACCTTTTCGGAGCCTCTTCAATGATCTTTTCTGGCGATTTACCAAAGAGCTTCTTAAAATGAAAATCTAGCACGGTGCCTGTGGGATAAGCCACGTGATCTATTATCTTCGAAAGCCTTATACTCACAGCACCATCACTCTCCCATCTTTTATCTCAAGTCGTCTAACCCTCCTATCATGTGCCGATCCACGAGTCTTCAGCACTGATATCTTCCTTTCAACCTCATCGTTGGTCCTCTCAAACCACAGTGTAATTAAGTTATCAGCTGCTGTGCTTATTTCGGCTCCCTCCTCTCTGACGACATTAGCTAAAGATGTCATGAGGAGAGTAACCTCATACTGCTTGGATAAGTAGATAACGCTCTTCGATAATTCCAAGAACTCCTCACGACTATAGCTGTGTGACAGGGTTGACATTCCATCGATAACGAGTCTGTTAGGCTTAAACTCTTCGATTATGTTCTCAAGAAAGTGATATAAAGTAGCTGGAGTAAAAAGCTGAGGCGCGGATGAGAAGATCCTTACTTTCTCTATGAGCTCATCCCTCACTCCTAGAAGTCTCATCATAGTTTTCAGCTGGTCTACGGGCTCCTCAAACGATATATATACGCAACTTTCACCCCTTCTCGCTCCCTCCAAGATGAACATTATTGCTAGGAGGGTTTTCCCAGCCCCTGCAGGCCCCTTGATTAAAGTTGTAGAACCCTTATAAAGACCTCCTCCAAGCATTCCATCCAACTCTGAAATTCCTGTACTCACACGCTCGAGCAAAAACCCTCCCTTAAGACCAATTTCTTGAGGAAGATACAGCTCAATGCCCTTCTCACCTATTATAAATTCATAGCTTATCCTAGACAGCTTGCTCCATCGAACCTTCCTTATCTTCATGAGTCTCCTAATAAGCCCCCTCTTTTCTGTAGTGTAGAGAATTATTACAGCATCTGCAATGAACTCCTCAAACCCAAATCCTATGGCCTGTCTACTGTAGGGTAATTCGGCTACAAGTACGCTGGTTACGCTTATGGGCTTAGGAGAAGTGCCGCGAACGAGAGATTGAACAAATGTCCTCGCCTCAGAGCTTGTGAAGAACCCTATGAGAGCTGTTATGGAGTCTATGACAAGTCTGGAGGGATTGGCATTTTTAATATTATCCAGTAAGACTTCGAGAAGGGCATCAATTACACTTCTGTAATTAGCTGGTGGAAGGTGAAGAAAGGTGTATGCTCCTCTCTTTTCAAACGCTTTAAAGTTGAAGCCTAACTGTTCCATGTGGGCATGAAACCTTTGCTTATCCTCAACAAGGCTTATATACATCGCTCTTTCGCCGTTTAGCAATCCCTGATACAGAAACTGGGCTGCAAACGTGCTCTTACCAGAGCCCGGCTGACCTGCCACGAGCACTGTACTTCCAATAGGTATTCCTCCAATGATCTTATCAAGACCATCAATTCCGGATTTCAATAACTCCATTACTATTTTCCTCAACATTAGCTCCTATGAATGCTAGTTTTTAATACACTCATTAAAATATATTTCGCAACTTTCTCTGAAATGCTCTTAAGAATTCATTTCCATAACTAATCCTTTTTTAAATCCTCCCCTCTTCATAAGTTTAATAATTCTCCTTTTTTCGACCTCCTCCCAACTCACATTCAACATTTCCGAGATTGCACGGAGCACCTCAAGGACGTCAACTATTTCGTCCACGGAGGGATTTTTAGCCAATTCATCGGCCTCCTCTTTGAGCTTTTCCAGAAGGAACCTTAACTTTTCATCACCTGTAACCTTACTGACACGGAACTCTACACTCTTCTCTGAAAGCAGTTCGGGCACCCTATCACGCACAAGTTTCCTCAAAGTCATGTAAGTCTAAAGGCTCCCTTTTTATTAAAAGTTTCTTACTAACACGATGCAACGACAACAGCCTCCAAAATCCTTAAGAGAAACATTAAAAAGCATCCACATGGCATAAGATATAGCTGACTGACTAAGGTGTTCTTTCCGAGGTGTTCTACTAATGCCATCAACTGTAGGGAAGGAAGAGTGCCCTACCGGAATTCCCGGCTTCGATGAGGTAACTGGTGGAGGATTCTTTAAGGGCCAGCTAGTAATCGTGGCAGGAAATGCCGGCTCGGGCAAGACGACATTTGCAGCCAAGTTCCTTTACGAGGGGGCGCTGAAGTTCGATGAGCCGGGGCTAATGATAAGTACAGGTGAAAGCCTTAAGGAGTTCCTCTTTTACATGAAGCGCATAGGGATGGATTTTGAACCGCTGATTGAAAAGGGATTATTTAAATTCGTGGAGATGCCCGCACCTACGTCACGAGATGCCTTGATGACGTTCTCCGAAAAGCTCGTTTCGGAAGCCATTAATATAAAGGCCCAGCGCATAGCCGTAGATTCAATAACTCCTCTCCTAGCGCTCAATCCGCCACCGGAGATCAGAGCCATTCTCAGAAATGCCCTGAAAACTATTGCAAATACTCTTGGAGCGACGATCCTACTGACAGTTGAAATGCCGAGAGGAGAGGAGAAAATAGGCGTTGATGTAGAGGAGTTCATTGCGGATGGATTAATTAAATTGAGCCTAGTCATACCGGAGATAGGAGTACCATTTAGAATAATGGACGTCCTTAAGCTGAGGGGGAGACCCTTAGGGAGAACGCGCTACCACTATGAAATAGGGAGACCCTACGGTCTCAGAGTCCTTCTACCAGGATTGATAGAAGAAGCCTTATCCACTATAAGTAGAGAGGACAGATTAACCACGGGCATTGAAGGACTTGATGAGTTTCTAAATGGGGGTATAATCAAGGGTACTGCAACTCTCATTAGCGGTCCCTCAGGTGCTGGAAAGACCCTCCTCGCGCTAACAATAGCAGCTGAAAATGTTTTAAGGGAGAAGAGGGTAGTCTACATAAGCTTCGAGGAACCGCGACAGCAGCTTAGGGAAACTCTAAAGTTCCTAGGGTACGACCCCAAGACCCTTCTAAAGAAGGGTCTTGAAATACTTTCAATAAACCCTCGAGAGCTCACCACCTCTAACATGTACGATATAGTTAATACGGTACTTGAAAGACCTCGAGATCTAATCATTATTGACGGTATTACATCGTTGAAACGGGAATTTGGGACTGGGTTTTTGAGGATCTTAAGGGACATAGCCTCTAACGCCAAAAGGAAAGGCGTAACCCTAATAATGTCACAGTTACGCGTGCCTGGAGAGGAGGTAACTTACGTGAGCACTCTGGTAGATAATATTATAGAGCTGAGGTTCCGCGAAGTCGAGGATAGATTGGTACGGGAATTGGCTGTAATAAAATCGAGAATGAATTGGATAGACTCTCGATTCAAGAAACTGGTATTGGAAGAGGGTAAGATCAAGGTGAGGTGAGAGAAACTATGCATGAGACCCTCAGCTATATTGCTAGGGAGCTTGCTAAACGAGGTTATAAGATCACCGAAGAGGCTTCCATAAGGGGCATTGCCGGCTTTAGTTATAAATTCGACCTAATAGTCGAAGACCCCTCCACCAAGAAAAAGGTCTCATTAATGTACGTCGAAGAAGTAGATGCGAGACACGTAATACCAATCCTCGCAATAAGGTATGGCATGGACATGAAGCATGTAATAATCTGTACGAGTTCTGATGAGCATGCAGCAAGGCTCTTGAGAGAGGCCGGGATCACCGTTCTATCATTTGAGTCAATAAGCGATTCGTCGAAGTTACTCGAATTCATAGAAAAGATATTTAAGGAAAATAAGGGGTGAAAAGGGGTGTACGTGGTATTATACGCTGAGCTTAACGCGATTGAGGAGCTCGATAGAGTAGTATCAGAAATAGTACGTGTAGGAGGAAAGGTATTAAGCCTTACAGCATGCTTTTATGAAAAACCGAGAACCTACTCCCTTGTGATCGGCATAGAAGTGGACGCTACAAAGATGAATTCGGTGGACGAGCTGGTGTGTACAAGCGAGACATTCAAAGGAGCCTCAATAGTTTACTTGGGGGAGGAATTATACTCCTCACCCTTTCTCGTAGCTTTAAAGGGCTTCGAGGAACATTATGGAGTTGCCGGTAAAGTCTTTCTCTTCCACTTAGGATTCACAACAGGCCACGAGATCGCTAAGAGCCTTACGAAGCTGAAGTTAGGCGGTGATGAGATTCTAAAGAGAGCACTTCTAAGCTATAGGGGGCATGGATTAGGAGTCCCCGAGTTAATGCTCTACAGCACGTTGCTGATCAAGGCTTGTAAGGTAAGAGTTTATGAGAACTTTGAGTGTAAGGGAAGAGAAAGTACCGAACCCACAGGACACTTCTTTAGAGGTTTCTTAGCAGGCATCCTTAGAGTGCTGTGGAATGTGGACGTAACAGTGGCCGAGGAAAAGTGTATTGCAAAGGGAGACCCCTACTGTGAGTTCGTAGTTAGTTTTTAATCTTAATGTTTGCCCTAAAGTTTTTAGTGAAAATGAGGTCCTACAATTTAGAACTAAGCCTCTGGCCCTCATTCGTCTACGCGCTATTTGAGCGTCGAAACGGAGTTTTTGAGAAAGTTATTGGCTATTGTAAAGGTTGTAGAATGTGGGTTGATGGTGGTAGAGTTGTCGGCACATGTGATCATGAGGTCATTTCCCTTTGGTCAGGAGCTTGGTTCAATCCTAGCAATAGGGTAACAGTTGTCTC
>QMSC01000043.1 GCA_003649515.1 Thermoprotei archaeon
GCTAGGCAAGTAGCTCTAGCGATCGAATGAACCTCACTTCCTAAGTTTAAATAAAAGGAAGAAGCCTATAGTTCCATGCAACATTTTTGATAACTTCTTCTCTAAGTCCCTGGCTTCCCTCGAGGTGATATTAAGGACGTATATATACTCAAGTGAATCTAAGTCCCTTCGGTTGTCAAAGTGCTTTATCCTGAACTTATATAGGGGCGTATAGCCCTTCTCATCAAGTTCATCGAGAATAGGCTCTATTACTTTAAAGTCCCTTAAGGGCACTACTATTCTAAGTAGGTACGAGCACTTATTCTCATTCATAGAGCTATATTTTGAGTAAGTGATGTTTAAAGCTTTGACCCTCATTACAAGTTCTTCTTTCAAAAAGTATTTACGCTCTCCAAAGGCCAATATATACCGGTCGATAGCATGAAAGCCGGCTTCTCTAAGCGTGATATAACTCCCCCTCTAACAATAGAGTTAGATGGATACGCTCCGAGGAATCAGTATCCCGTCGGAGTACACGATCCAATCTACGTGAGGAGCCTGGCTGTTACAGAAGATTCTACCAGGCTTGTAATATTGTCTTTAGATCTTCTGGGATTGGAAAAGCCTTGGGTAGATAGGATTAAGCAGGAAATACATAGAGATTTGGGCATACCATTTGAAAATATAATAGTTTCCACAACGCACACCCACTCTGCGCCATCTACCGGTATTTTTAGACCAACTAATCATTCATGGATGGAGAACTTAGTGGAACATTGTCTGAGCGCAACCATTGAAGCCTTTCGAAAGGAAAGGCCTGTGCGATATGGGGCGAGTATAGGCAACGTTGTTGGAATTAACGTTAATAGGAGGAATATTAGGGGGCCAGTAGATACATCAGTACCTGTTCTACGATTAGAGACAGAAAGAGGTGTTGTAGCAACATTATATTCATTTGCTTGTCATGCCGTGGTTCTTGGACCTAATAACTACTATATTAGTGCCGATTATCCGGGGGCTAGTAATCGTCTGATAGAAAGCTATGATGAATGTGGAGCTTTGTTCTTACAGGGTGCTTCAGGGGACATAAACCCTCTAGTTCCAAGCACAAAACTAACTGACGTGTACAATAGAGGAAAAGGAACATTTGAAGAGGTTGAAAGAATGGGGAAAATACTAGCTGCAGAAGTTCTGAAAACATCAAACTTAATATATGAGACTAAAGAGAACGCTGAGATAAAGTGTCTACAAGAAGGGATCGAACTGGAAATAGAGGAAATACCCTCCCCCGAGAAAAGCTGGTACGAATACCGGGCGAGCAGGGAGAGAAAGGCTAAGACCAGCGATTACCGAGAACTTATGAAGATGGGAATTGCAGAGATGAGCAACTATCGATACTTTAAGCTCTGGCAGAGACTCAAGGACGCTAGAAAAGTGGTAACTGTGCTACAAGCCTGTAAAATAGACGATCTGTTAATAGTGACTCTACCAGGAGAAGCTCTAGTGGAGATAGCATTGGATCTCAAAAAGAGGTTTGATGAGTGGAAGCTCATCGTTGCTGCGTATGCAGGTGACTACTTGGGATATATACCTACTGTTGAGGAACTCAAGAAAGGAGGATACGAGACCTCGTTGCCTTGGAGGATACTTACGGAAGAGAGTATACGTAGGCTGATAGAAAAAACGTTTGAAATAGTTGAAAAATTGGTTACTAGCTAGGAAGCTGTATCCTTAGCTAGTTCTTTAAAGGCCTTCTTAACCCAGTCTTTCAGCTCTGACCTCGGGGGTGGGTATACGAAAACTGTTATTCCCACAGCGCCGTTTTCCAATGCAAGCTTAAAGCCTCTGTAAAGCTCTTCGAAGCTTTCCATAAAGCCTATAAGTATTCCCGCCGATATCCTCGCTCCGCTTCTCACGCCTTCCTTAACAGCTTCACCTATCCATTCTACGGGCTTCTCGTAGTATTTATGGTATATCATTGGATTGTAGAGATCTAGACCCCAGTTTGGCCAATCTTGAAAGACGTATCTGTATGCCAGTGAAGGAGTAGCAAAGACTGCAGCACTCACCTCAAGGGAAGAGTCGTATAGTTTAACCTTCTTACAGACGTAACGGACAATATCCGTTATTCTATCTGCTCGCCATTTAAACCATATTTGGTAATTAGGGTCATCATAGGGGATAGCTATGGGATCTAGCCCCTTTTCCTCTTTAAATAAACTCCTACAGACGTTACAGTAGCAGTAATCGAATTCGGGTTTAAGCACCTCTTCCTTAGGCACACCTGGATATCTTCCTCGTATACCCTTAGGCAGTATTATATCGGGCAGTCTTATGTAATCGAAATGTAAGCCATCTACATCGAATCTTTCAGCTATCTCAAGAAATGTATCTACTAGATTCTCCCTAACTTGAGGCCTAGATGGACACAGCCACTTATAATGGTCTACGTAAGGAGGCTTTTCAATACAGCTAATTCCTAGCTTATTGACAACATATAGATACTTATTCCTTTTCATAAAGTCCTCTTGATGGAAGTTGAGACTCACGATCCATGCATGAACCCGAAGATCCGCTTTTCGAGCCTCCTTCACCAAGGGTGTTATAAGATCTTTACCTCCCACTTGAGGAAGCGACGGCCTTACCTTACTAGGGTAAAGCGCTCCCCCCGAATTCACAACTATTATGTAAACCTCCTCAATGCCCATGTCCTTGAGCTCTTTGATACCTTTCTCGATTCCGATCTGCCTATGTAGGCCGAGTGTTGAAACCCATGCACCCTTCCTCATGATAATCCTCCACTTATTTTGGCCAAAACCTTCGAGCTACATTATTCTATTAAACATTAGCGTGCGTTGAAGCACTTTGCTTTTAAAGGGTTCAAGTAAGGCATCAACGTTCTCCTCCAGATCTACAAGACTTCTATCGGCGGGAAATTCACCCCTGATAATGAGTATTAGCCCCTTGTTCTCTTCTTGAGCAGATTCGCTAAATAGAGCAGCTAACTTATCAAGGTATTCGTGTAAAAAGCGACTTTCATCCAGGGATTTTAGAGCTAAGGAGGGATCAATGTAATAATAACTCGTCTTAACTAGCTCAGAACTTAGATTCTCAAAGTCAGTAATTCGCTGATCGGAGAGGATGCAGGCCTCGGAGGTTATGGGAATGTAGGCCTCTACCCTAACCTTGCGAATGATACTACTGTTTTTTGAAACTATTCTCCACAGAATATCCTCGTCCAGGTAGTCAGAGATAGGGTACCCAACATCTAACAGCTTTTTGACGTTATCCAGCTCCTCTCTGCTAAGATAGCTCTCTGCGCTCTCGAGAAAACCTTCCTCATCAAAAATTAAGTCGGGAAAGCTTACTGCTCCCATGCTGGCTGGGAAAGGTGTGAGCCTTTCAAAGACCTCAGCTCTTGCCTTGCTTATCGATGAGTCTATTAGGTAGAAATTCCAGTCAAAGTCATAAGCTTGAACGACTTCGATGACATCCAGCGATCTATTAATCGGCTTCTCCTTCAGTTTCATTGTAAGGAGAATTTCAAAGTTTGGATCGCTTATACTCACTTCGAAGACCAAACTCTATTAAAAAGCTCCTCGTTATATCTGTTTCTTGAACCGCCTTAGGCGAGCTCTTAATGTCAAGCTTTATATCTCTCTAAGATCTCCTTAGATTTTAAGCCGAGAAAAGCCGCTCTAGACCGCAAAATTAGCCAAAAAATTAATATTGGTGATACAAAGCAGTGAGGAGCAGGTGCTTGAGGTGGAGGAGTCTTCTGGTTCGTTATTGTTGTATTTATCACCGATCGTAGAGAAAATCCTCAGCTTTGCTAATAGCGCTTTAGATGAATTTCCCTGGGCCTCGGCTGCCGCTATCAGGCTCGGTGTAGAACTAATCGTAAAATCTCTCTACCTCGACCTACTTCATCCTAGATATAACGTTAAGAGGAAAGTAAAGCTGCTTGAGAGTAGAAAATTCTCGTTCAGATACATCGCACGGAAGCTAGAAGAGAAGGCTAAGAATAGGAGTTTTCGGGATAAAGTGTACTCCCTCTGGCTCGATTCAACAAAGTACTCGCACTTTACAGAGTACGTGGCGCGAGAACTCTTTGAAAACGATATAGAAACAACTAGAGAAAAAGTGAAAAGACAGATTCAACGCCTGGAGGAAGTATGGAAAGAAGCATTGGCACTGGGTAGAGAAAGGGGCCTCTTCCTATAGAAAAGCTGGCTCCAAACGCTTTAATTGCGTAACGTCGTGCAAAGTCCTACCGTCATAAGCCTAAGAATACCCCTATTTTGTAAACCAGGAAGCCCAGCATGAAAGCCAACACTAATTCATAAATTAAGGTTATCAATACTGCCTTTGTACTTCTAGTCTCTGAGTAGATAGACACGAGAGTGGGCAAGCAGGGCGTGTATACCACCGTTACAAGCATTAATATGAAGGCCGTTAACTGAGTTAAGCCCACAAGCCTTATTGCCTTAAGGGGATTTGAAGTACCCGTTGAGAGAATTAGAGCTTCTAAAACAACTTCTTTAGCTCCTATACCGCTAATTAGTGCAAGAATTATACGCCAATCTTCAAAGCCTAACAGTGACCCCACAGGGCTTAGCGCCTTTGCAAACGTTGCAGCAAAGCTTTCCTCCACACTTGTTACAATGCCACTACTAGACCAGTTTAGCAGAAACCACAGTATTACTGAGAGCAAGAGGATGACTGTACCCGCCTTCCTTAGAAAATCCTTGCTTTTCTCCCATGCATACCATGAAATCACCCTTAAACTGGGCCTATGATAAGGTGGAAGCTCAATTAGTAGCTCTGGCGGACTGAAGTCCCTTAGATAAAATAGCCGGAGAATAAGGCTTACTACCCCCAACAGCGCAAAGGCTAGCAAGTACAGTAATGTTACTACGAGAACCTGAAGTATAGGTGATGGGTAAATCGCCAAAGCTATAGCTAGTATCACTATCAGCCTTGCCTGACATGGAATTATTGGAGCCAATACTACGCCCAGCGTGTGTTCCCTCTCCCCCTCCAGTATGCGCATACCGAGAATAGCGGGAACGTTACATCCAAAGCCTAGAAGGAGAGGCATGAGAGCTTTGCCGCTAAGGCCTAAGCGCCTTAAGATAAAATCACCAGCCACCCCCATTCGTGCCATGATCCCTGCATCTTCAAGGAAACTAAACAGCAAGTACGTCAGAAATATAAGCGGAAAGAAGCTTAATACTGCTCCCAAGCCCCTTATGATGCCTTCGGTTAGGAGACGGATCAGCCATCGAGGAAGGTAATATCGTAATGAACCTTCTACAGTCACGGCTATTTGATCAAATACGCCGGCCATGAGTTCTGCTAGACTATAATTTTCAAAAACTCCTGCAACTTCCTCAAACCCCAAACTGTTCAAAATAACGTTGAGAGGAAAGCCTGTATTAATGCTAAAGATTACAAAGAGCCCGAGAAAAGTTATTATTAGCGAAAATAGGGGCCCAAAGACCGGGTGGGTTACTAATTTATCGAGCTTCTCCGAAAACTCATATTCTAAAAGCCTCTCCCTGTGTAGACATCCACTTAGAATATTGTTTATAATCTCGTATCTCCTGCTGATCAGCAGGATATCGGGATCCTCGCCTAAATCTCTCCTTATCTTATCCCTTATGCTCTTGACCTCTTCAAGAACCTTCCTCCCTTTCACGGTCTTCATTAACCTTGATTCTAAATCCTTGTCTCCCTCAATTAACCTAATGGCAACCCATCTTGAAGGATACTCAGGCATGATTCCGTTGTTTTCAATGAGCTTCCCGACGCTCGCAATATACTTCTCAAGCGCTCCATAGCTTACCTTGAAACGCTTAACCTTCACCCTTCCCTCAGCCACACCGATGGTTTTCTCCAATAATTGACGTAATCCATGACTGTGTAGTGCTGAAATAGGCACAATGGGTGCCGGGAGCCTATTAGCAATTCTCTCGAAGAATATGTGTATTCCTCTTCTTTCAGCAGCATCTATCTTATTGAACGCGATGACAACTCTGTTGGTCAACTCTAGTACTTGAAGAGCTAGGTACATCGTGTGGTAGGGTTCAAGAGAGTCTACGAGCACTATTACGGCGTCCGGCCTTTCCTTTACAATGAAGTCTCTCGCAATAACCTCTTCCTCGCTTAGCGCTCCAAGACTATAAGTCCCGGGAAGGTCGACTACTAAGATATTTTTACCCTTATATCTTAGCTCCCCCTCATACCTATCGATGGTCTTTCCAGGCCAGTTTCCTACGTGCTGCCTCTCGCCCGTAAGAACGTTAAAAAGGGTACTCTTACCAACGTTAGGACTGCCCGCAAGAGCTACTATAATATCGGCTCTCTGTCTATGAGAACTCCGATCCTTTGAGAAGGTTAATGAGAGATTGCTCATCTCACTGAACCTCCACTAGAACTTTGCTTGCAAGCCCCCTCCCTATGGATAGCCTCATACCCCTAATCTCTATTATAAGCGGCCCGACTCTGTTATGCACGACCCTTACAAGCGTTCCAGGTACGACTCCCATTTCCATAAGCCTTCTCGTGGCTCCCCAGCCCCCTACTATATTCACTACTCTTACTATAGCCCCCGGAGGTGAGGCTGAAAGAGGAATTACTCTTAGGTCAGGCGTTCCAGCCAATACATAACACCCAGTGTCTAACCTTAATTAGGATGGGATATAAATTTTTAAGGTTTACCTAATTTTATCTACACTACCTAATTTGAGCTCTAGCGCGTCTAATAATGGCTTCCAGTACTTTAAACACAGGGTCTGGAAGGCCGATTAGGTTAGGGACGTATACTTGTTCCATTTTCACTAAGTCGTACACGGATAAGCCCCTGAGAATTGCCAGGGCAAAGAAGTTAAGAATGTACGAAATGTTTATCTCCCCCATAATTTGAGCCCCTAAAATGCGCAGGGTACTAGCATCTACTATCACCTTCACGACAATTTCCTTAGAGTCGGGATAAAAGTGAGGTTTATAATGTGCTTTAAGCTTAAGAGAAAATGCATTAAATCCCTCGTGCCGAGCCCTTTCCGAAGTGAGCCCCACGCCCCCCAAATTGAAGTACTCAGTAGATACTGCCCAGGAGAAAAGTGTTCCCCTGTAAGTTTCATCTCCGCCCACTGCATTAATTCCCGCCACTCTTCCTTGCTGATAGCATGCATTAGCTAAGAATGACATAGCAGGTTTCCCCGTGATAGCGTCCCAGACCTCTGCACAATCACCTGCTGCAAATATATTTTCAATAGAAGTTCTCATCTTCCTATCAACTTTTATTCCTCCTAAGGGTCCTAGCTTTAATCCCATTTTAGTAGCCAGATCCACATTAGGTCTTACACCTACGCATAACACCACGAAGTCAGTATCTATTTCAGATTCTTCTGTTAGAACCTTCTCTACGTAGTTACCCTTACCTCTGAACTCCACCACCTTATTGTTGGTCAGAACCTCTATGCCCTTAGAAGACATGTGGTTCATAATAGCTATTGCAAGGTCTCGATCGACTTTTCCAGGTAAGATCGTTGGCATGAGCTCTATTAATGAGACCTTTAATCCCATGGTTTTCAACGCGACAGATACTTCAATTCCTAACGGACCTGCACCGATCACGACAACTTTCCTAGAATTTAAAGCCTTTCTATGAAGCTCCATGCCGTCCTCGACATTTTTCACGCAGAAAATTCCTGCAAGTTCGGATCCTGGTATCCCTTCCAGTCTTAAAGGCCTACTCCCTGTGGCAAGTATCAGTTTATCGTACTCTATGCTGAAGCGGCTATTTGAAGCCAAATTAATGCCATAGACTCTCTGATTTGAGGCATCTATCCCTGTTACCTTCATCGAGGTTAGGACTTTAAAGCGAGGGGATTTGTATACGTCCTCCACTATGTCGCTCCATGCCTTAACCTTACCTGAGATTACATCCGGTATAGAACAGGGATGATATACAGCGTAATGCCTCTCCTCTAACGCTATTACCTCAGCCTCGCGGCTAAATTTATGAGCAAAACCAGCAGCTGTAAGCCCTGCTGTACCATAGCCTATTACAACAACTTTCATATGTCTCGCCATCACAGAACCTCTACTACGCGCCGACGGAACATTATCAGAAACAATACTATCATCAGGATTGCAATGAGCAATCCTATGATCATTAATAGACCTCCATGAGCCCCCCAGGAAACTGCTACTGGAAAGGGTCCTATAAAAATTATCACAGCACCGCTAGGTGCTTCTAAACCCCTTAATGCGCTATAGGCCAGTAAAAGAGAGCCCAAAATTATGACTATAAATCCTGTAAAGATCATAAAGAGACCTATTTTGAATAGATAAGAAGCCTGAGAATTCAATGCGCTACCCCCAAGGCTTTTATCGGCCCAATTATTTATAAAGCTATTTTCATAGCATCCGAGGGACATCAGCTATTGAACGCTTCGCCATTCGAAGAGATTAGAAGCAAGACCGAAGACGAACGGTCAGTACTGAGCTTGATGTTTAATTATTTGTGTCGCCATCTTGAGCTATAACGATTAAGGTGAACAGCTTTTAGTTTCATGATCTCATCTCGGTGTTTTATCGCTTGATGAGAGGCTTGTGAAAAATCTACCGAAATTCAAACTCTCTAGTACTCTATCCATTAGCTCTAAGTTTACATTCCAGATCCCTGTTCAAAAGTTGAAGGATGAAACTATGGGGCTGAGCTGTGATGATCGTCTCGAATGCTGACCCCCTTCATGAAGAAACTTTGAATTCTTCTAGCCAGACATGTTTGGGGAGAATGAAAATTATGATGCCCTTATCTTAAGAACTCCACTCGTAATCTCCTAACAATTGTGTAAGCTTGGGTCATCTCACTCTTATGAAATTTGCCAGCAACTGAAAGCTTGAGGCACTTCATTGTCAATTACATTGGCACCCTGGAACTTAATTGTCTTTTAAATAGGTTATGTCATTTCTTTAACTGAGGTGAAAACATGAGGTATACCGTGGATCAGAGACCTGCGTACTCTATTCTTAAGGTTCAGCTGGAGCCAGGAGAAGAGGTGACCTCTGAAGCCGGAGCCATGGTTCTGTTCAAGGGAGACGTCGAAATAGAGACACACATGGGTAGAGCCGGGTTTATTACTGGGATCCTCAGAGGAGTGCTCGGGACGGAAGCCGTTTTCATGAACACTTATAGGGCTAGGTCTAAGGCTGAGGTATGGTTCGCTCCCTCACTCCCCGGAGACATATTATATATTCCTCTGAATGGAGACTCATGGATAGTTCAGGATAGCTCGTACTTGGCTCATCA
>QMSC01000044.1 GCA_003649515.1 Thermoprotei archaeon
CTATCTGGTATGCTCCCTCCTTTCTTATTATGAAACCTGCATCGACGAGATTGTGAAGGTAGTTGGAGAAGTTCTTATTGCCTATCTTCTTATTCAATCTAGCTTCTAAGGAACTCTTTAGTTCCTTCCAGGATTTAGGGGAGCTTGCAAGGCTTCTCAGTATGAACAGATATCTCTCGCGTGCTAGAGGCCTTAGTTCTAGGAAACTCTCTAACTCTTCTTGCAGGATGGTCGAGATCTCGAAAGTCACTTTTTCTAAAAGCTTTTCATCGATTCTTCTAGCCTTTACCGCTCGATTGCCCACAATTGTGAGCCAACCCGGATTACATCCAACGGCCTTAGCTATTTTCTTCAAGAGTTCAAGAGATGCTCTAATGCCGTGGTACTCTAATCCTCGTTCAAGAAAACCTACAGCTTGTTTCTCCGTGAAGTTCGTAAGTTTTATCTCCGTATACTTTGCCTTGTAAAGTGGGCTCTCGACATCGTCGAATTTAAGTAGCTTATGCATCAACCCCTCTTGGGAGCTTATTAAAGTCATGGGCAGCCTTGTGGAGTACTCGTAGATATAGGAGATGATGTACTCAAAGGAAGTGGCTATTCTTCTAGCTTCTTGAATCTCGTCGAACACTAGGACTACATTCACCTTGAAACTCGCCGCGATGGCGTCTATTATGTCAATAAGCTTCTTGAAAAACAATTCCCCTTCCAATCCATCCACTGCTCTAAAGAGTACTGAATGCTCGGTGACCCTAACTTCATTTCTCCCCCTGAGTGCTCTCAAAAGCTTTACCCTAAACCTACTAAACCTCTCAATGAAGCTGTTTAGGGCTTCTTCGACTATTAGCATAAAGCTCTCAAAACCCGTACGTCTAATTCTCTTTAACCGAGTTAAATCGAATATCAGTGACGGTTGTGCTTTTTCGTTAATTGCTGTCAACACTAAAGAAGTCTTTCCAACGCGCCGTGGACCCACGACAAGCGTTATGGGGTCTCCTCGTTTCCAACATTTCAGTAACCTGTTAAGCTCGTCCTCTCTATTGTAGAGCTCTTCTCTTCTGACCTTTGGACCAAGCTTAAAATACGACATAAGTTGTACCCGTCACCTAGTAGTACGTACTACCCAATGCTAAAATTACAAAAATGGCAAATAAAAATATTGCTTAGAAAAATGTGGAGAGGGGGTGAGTAGTTAAAAATATTAAAGTTCTAGGTTCGAACCATAATTTTTACGTAAAAATGCTATAATGCGCTTAGTATACCCTGCTATTAATGATTAATTGTTCAATAATATCATTTAGAAAATACAATATACTCTACGGGTTATCGTAATGGTTAGCATCTATGAATAGAATCATTATTTTTAACACATCCAGACGTCGGCTTATACACGTCTATATGGTGTCAGCTGTGCACTATAACAAGAATTCATGCTTACAACGGGGACACTTAACGTAAGCGCAGCCCTTACTTGCTGCGGGACACGCTCCACAGGAGAAGGCTCTCGAATACGTCACGCTAAACCTATAACCGCATTGGGGACATACTACGATGTCTTTTCTATCTCCTTTTATCCTCATAGCATGCCCTAAACTATTTTCTACCACGTTTATAAAAACTTTATATTTGTAAAACTTTAGAAAGCTTTTCAGTTAAGGAAGAAATCACTATATCCTCATCACAGTAAGGTAAGTTTAATAAAATGTATGTGACTACATTATTTGGGCCCCGAGAACGTAAACGCGTGTGCGCAGTGCTCTTCCTCCCGAAAGGGAGGGTCCTAGAACAGCCAGTATGTCTGCGCGTGTTCTCGGGGCCCGAGAAGACTATCCACTTGTTGGATGCTTATTAAGTCCATTCTTCGAGAACTACGGGTTTCAATCCCAAGTATTCCGCGGCTGTAACGAGTCTTATGCCCTTCTTCTCGGCTTTCTCCCAAACTTCCTTTGTGTGTTCCCTAAATTTCTTCTCGCGTGGTAGATGGTGATCGTATATTATGAGCTCTGAACCCGACTCTTCGACTATCCTAACAGCGTTTTTCACGGCCCTCTGAAGGTTTATTAGGTTAAGGGTATAGCCGAGCATGTAGGTCATGGGGCCGTCGAGTATTATTATCTGCGGTTTCTCACTAATTATCCACTCAGCATAATCCTCTATAATCGGTCCGTTGAGGTCGGAGGTGTAGAGAAGCTTCATTTTCTGGCATTCTATAACAACGCTCACGACCCATCCCACCCTGGAGAATTCTATTCCGTGGAATAGAGGTCTTGTGAACCTAATTTTTACGCCTTTAAACTCGTACTCTCGTCCGTCCGCGAAGAGCAGTTTCGTATTGGTGTTCGGGAAGTCACGTTCGGGTATTCTACACCACCGAGACCACTTTTCCGCCCTCCTTTCAAACCACTTTAATCCCTTCTCGAGGAGTTCCCTCTTCCTCTGAGCGTAATCACCGTAGTCTATGCTAGATGCTATTGGAAGTTCTTCGAGAGGGTTGCTATAGGCCTTCTCAGAAGGTTCTTCTAAAACCTCTTCTAGGGCTATGTTTCCAAGCTCCTTGAAGAAGTTCGTGTAGAACCTCAAGGATCTTTCGCGCTGCGAATCATTAATATACTCATTGGGGTTCTTAGCGAGGACAACTTTCCTCTCATAGAGCTCTTTATCGAAATCCGTGAAGTGGTCGTAGTGGTAATGCGTTATTATAACGATATCAGCTTTTCTGGCGGCTTTTTTAATCTCTTCCCTCCCTCTTATCGTCCACTCGCGCTTTAATTCTCCCGGTGCTGGAAAGGAGGGGTGCATAATAGCCACTCCTGGATCTATGAGGATTCTGACACCGGAGCATTCTACGGTAATGGAGGAGGATTTCGCCCCTAAGGAATCAAACCACACGGGCTTGAAGCGCATACTTTCACACCCTTAGACTCCTGTTCTCACCCGGTTTCCCCTCCAGAGCTCTAGCGAACAAGGAGTAGACGAACACGAAGTTTAGGGAGAGGAGAGCAGCAGCTAGGAACTCTACCGAAGCTCTCGGCAGGTAGAAGTTTATGAAGTAATCGGGATTCCCCATGATTGAGGCTAGGAATAAGTTTACGATAACGAGCGCTAGATAGGTCCAAAGAGCTACCCTTCCAACTTTCTCGGGAGTATCGACAATTATTCCCAGAAATCCTGCTAAAGCAACGTAGCGAGCTAGACTCAAGAGGAATGTCAGGAGAAGTGCGTTGATATCATATGTAGTTCTACTCTGAAAAAAGGTATTGCTGGTAGCTGTGGCTATTGCTACTAGTCCCCCTACACCAAAGCCGTGAAGTGCGGAAAGGGAAGCTATAGATGCCTCTACGAGGCTTTCTTCTAGAAATGATAGGTATCCTCTAAATAGTGTCAATCCCTTTACACAGCATACTAGGAGTATGTGTATCAGAATACCCATCAATGAGGTGCTCTTACTATACCTCTTAACGAGCACGACTAACACCAGACTTGTATATTGCCTGCCACACTAGAATAATTTTTCTAATTTCCCTAACGGTCGTTTCCGCAAGCTCATGGAACCCCATTCTAATCCTAATAGGTACTAATTTCAGGGTCACCTTATAAAGTCTAACCCCTACGATGGGCGTCAGCTCTATTGTCACTTTAAGTTCATTGGGTTGCTCGCTGACGTTTTGGATGTAAATGTCGATTATCTTCCTGTCGTCCTCACTATATGTTTTGATCTCTGACCTAGTCAACACGGAGTAGGCTGGAAACAGCGCTAGCACCCTCTTTCTCACAAAGCTCACGAAATCCTCCACTAAGTGCTCCTCTATCCTGAAGGGCAGCTCCTCAACTATTCCTTTTCTTTTCTTTAAGGTCCACCTTCTAATGTGGCTTGGCACTGTGTGAAGGGTTGCTTTCTGCGCCGGATAGATGGTTGCTACGGTGGTAATGAAGGTCGCTAGGAGGAGGCCTAGTACAGTCCATAAGGGCGAGAGCTTGTAGTAGAGCTCTCTGAAAGCTCCCACTTCCTTCCCTAACAGCAATAGCCCCGTCCCTAAGCTGTACCCTAATCCCCCGCCTACGAGGGCTAGAGCTACAGCCTGTGCTGTAAATAGGTACTTTATCTGTGTGGGGCTTAGCCCTAGTGAGCTATAGATCCATATCTCCCTTCTCTTCTCGTAAACTAACCCGATCATGGAGTTAGCGCATATGAGGATCCCTAGTGCAATTGGTATGAGCGAGGCAAGGCCTGTAAAGCTCACAGTATAGCTTCTCATTAGTGTCTGTGATATGGTACCGTGAGCGTATATTACTGCCTTATAGTAGCGCAAGAGCCTATTAGCGTTCTCAAGAGCCTCACTGGCCTCGCTAAATGGCGCGTATACTCCTACGATTACGGCTCGAAAGACGTAGTTCCTCCTATAGCTTGCTATAACAACGTACTTCGGGTCGGCGTATTCTTTTCTCAATCCCTCTTCTTCACGGGAGTAGAACATCGGTAATATGGGATCTCCGCTAACATCCCTTATTTTAGCCAGCAGTCTCTCATCGAATATTCCACGGACAGTAAAGTTCACTTCGAATATCTGGTAGGGATCAGATAGTACGACTACGTCTCCCGGACGCAAGCGAAGTTTAGCTGCAAGGAAGCTGCTGATCAGTATGTCGCAATCGCTGCTGATGTACTCACCTTCAATTATTATGCTTTCATCTAAACGCGTTATCTGGGGCTCGATTAGAGGATTTATCAATATAGCCCCTTGAAGGGACTCAGTGTCATTTATTAGCGGGTTTCTTATGGTACAGAAAGCTACATCCTGCCACTTGCTCTTCCACCTGATAAGTAGGCTATCTTGAGGCCTATTTACTAGCTCGGAGAACGCAGCTACATCGTTTAAGCTCATGCTTTTAGCTATACCTACTGTCGGCACCTTTACGTAGGTGTATCTCGGCAGTAAGGATGCAACCGTTACTTCCCTAGTAGAGACTGACGTGAACGCTACAAACGACATTACAGTAGCCGTTATAGTGATTAAGAGTAACATGGTCCTCAATCTCCGTTTCCTTAAGTCGTTTAACGCTAGGTGGAAGGCCATTGAGACAGCTCCCCAGAAGTGAGGCTTCTCAGGAGTGGGGTTCCTCGCCATGTTGTTCGGTATCTCCCAGAAGAATAGGAAGAATAGCACTACGTAGAGCGAGGAGTAGAACAGGAGCTTGTATTGGAACATTGGGGTTCCCACGGAGAAGAACGACTTATAACCTGGGTGTACGATGTACAGCATTAATTGCGTGAAGAGGAATATTATGGAGGCAACCATGAAAGCTCTAGCGCCGCGACTTTCAGTTATGAGTCGGGCAAGAGCATAACTGAAGAATATCATGAACAGGAATAGGATTATCGATGAGTATGATAGGAGCTTAGCGTATATCAGGAGCGAGGTCTCTAGTTTATGGAGCTCCCTGGTGATGTAATTTATCTCCACTTCTGCTGCCTTAATCTTATCCCTATAAAACGCCTCTTCGAGAAGCTTAAAGTGCTCGCGTAGCTCAGCGAGCTTATCGAGGGATTCGGGCGACTGGTAGCCTTCAGTGACTGCTTGTACAACTATCCTCTCGACCTCTTGAAGCCTTGCGCTGAGATCCTTTAAGATCGTTTCAATGCGAAGCCTATCTACGTCCACCACAGTAATGCTTCCTTCCTCCACGTCAAATCCCTGAGTATCGTTCCGAAGAGTGACTGTTTGACCAGAGTACCTGTAGAGCTTTACTTCATAGGAGCCTGGCGGAACTAAACAGAGGGTAATGTACCTATCCATGCCGTACCTGAACAGTTCCCGGGGTAGCCCTCTCACACTATAGGCGTGTCCGCGGGTGCTCTCTCTTACGGTTGATCTGTAAACGATGCTGTATAACGAGAGAAAGGCCAATACTCCTTTAGACTCCATGTTCACTACGACCTGATAGGAGGGAGTGTAAGGCCCTACGAAGAGGGTATAGGAGCCGTATTTCTCGCACATGTGAGTGTTTTCGTCTATTTTAGTGGCGTGAATCGTGATCTTCATATCCCCTTTAAGGGGGATCAGCAGTGAAGCACGTCCTTCATTATCCGTCTTAGCGTACATCGTTCGTCTCTGGAAGGTTATTCCTCCTTTCACCCTATACTCCACTTCCACGAAGAGAATAGCATTTGGGCAGGGCTCATTGCCCGCCACTGTAGTGATATTTAGGCGTACTCCATCAATATCACCTACATATATTGTGTCTATGAAGGGTAGGTCCCTGTAATTAAAGCTCCTAGTGTAGTTTCCCACGCTACTCGACAGTATAAGCAAGGCGTTTCCTTCTATAGGAGGGAGTCTCGTGTAAACTTCAATTATGTTCACGAGAGTCTTGTTGATGAAGTAATAGCGCGATGTGGTGAAGGCGTTTATAATCGTGTCATTCAGGATAATTTTCACTTTCCAGGGAATTGGTGACATCTTACTGCATATTTGTAGTCTCGCAGCATAGTAAACTGCCTTCGGAAGTATTCTTAGCTCTAGGCCTCTTCCAGGATTCTTTAACCATATGGAGGCATACATGAGGTTCATAAAGGTTTTACGCAGATTTACACCTAAGACTATCCTTGCATTATCGAAGAAGCCCGCTATGAGCACGCATCCGTTCTCATCAGTTACCTGGACGGCGCGCGAAGCTAGTCTTCCATCTCTATAGTACTCGATAATTACCGGGCACTTTGCAAGCGATCTACCGTTAACCCTTAATTCAGCCTTTATAAGGCCTTCTTGGAGCGACTTAGGTAGGTCTTTCAATATCCATTCATATAGTGAAAGAATGAACTTCCTGTTTTCGTATATGGAGTAGGAAATAAGGTCTGGAGAGGCCAGAAATATGACCTTACCCCTACCAACACGCTTTCTAAGGGCTAGTGGCTCGCCAGTCTCCTTAAGTGCAATCAATACTTCGCAGTCACTGGTCAGTGGTCTTATCACCCTGCCGACCCCAAAGGTTACTGACCGTATTTCAGGGACATTTGATACTATCTCTGCTTTTCCTCCGTAAACTACGTTGCCGTAAAAGCAACCGAAGTTCTTTGCAAAGTCGTTTATTGCTCCCGGATCTCCGGGACCACCTGATACTATTAAGATACCTCCCCTTTCAACCCAGCTCTTTATTAGGGATATCCCTTCTCTGCTGTACGGGCTTTTCAGCTGATTTATTAAAAGTACGTCTATGACTGCTAGCGCTCCGGGGTTTACTGCTTGTAGTTCGCTTAAAAAAGTGGCTCTTACGACGATGTCTTGCAGATCAAACTCTACTCTACTCTGTTCAATGGAAGTTCCATAAACATCGTCTATGCCCATTACAACTATTCTCCTGAGATATTGAGCTTCAGGACTAGCGCTTGTGAGCGCCTGTCCGAGCAACAGTAACGCGAAAAGGAAGAGCGTTAGGAGGGCGTATATTCTTCTCATAGCACCTTTCCTCCCTTTCTCCTGTACAGAATCAAGAGGGTGGAGGTCACTAAGAGGAGGGTTAATAACACCCCAAGTTGTACCAGGAAGCTCTTAGTGAGACCTCTAATGAAGGGTAATGTAACTGTCTCCTCCATAATCTTAACATAAAATACTGTCTTAGCGTCCTGGCCTAGAATATAGTCATAGGGGTCTACTCTTACGCTTACAGGCTTATCTGAAAGAAGTACTCTTACCGTGCTCGCGGTACCATTAACCCAAACCCATTTAATAAACTCTCCTGAGGACGTCTTAACGAGTAGGGGGACTCTCATCTTAAGGTATAGAGGTGTTTCATCAAGTTGTCCGATTTCAACTTCGAGAACGTAGCCTTGAAATGTAGGGTACGCTCTTAAGCTCCTAATAGTATATCTTGGCACCCCGCTACCGAAGACCCAGTGTTCGAAGAACCAGTCAAGATCCTGACCGGAGACCTCCTCGACGGTCTTTATGAAGTCGTCGATTGTCGCTATCCTGAACTTAAACCGTTCGTAATATGTCCTTAAACACTTGAAGAAGAGGTCGTCGCCAAGCATTCTCCTAAGCATGAACAGTACGCACGCCCCTTTGCGGTAAACGATATAGTAATATGAATACGGATAAGGTTTTCTCTCAAAGAACCCGACTGACAGCGCTAGGGGATAATCCACGTGTCGTGAAAGGTATCTATAATAGTGTGACTTATACATGTTATACACTTCGAGACCTCTTTTATAGCCGTAATTCCACTCAAAGTATAATATCGTCACTAGCTCTGTGAATCCTTCATCAAGCCATGGCTCATCGTATTCATCATTTCCAATTATATTGTAGAACCATTGATGACCTGTTTCGTGCGCTATTACGAGCTCAAGCCAGAAAGCTCTTTCGGGCTCGTAGAGCTTTCCAGCGATCATTATGAGCATAGGGTACTCCATGCCGCCATACCCGAAATCCACTTCAACTGCACGGAATTCCGGATAGGGATAAAAGCCTATATTCTCGCTAAAGACCTTTATTGCACGTTTAGCGTATTCTAGTGCGGCTTCCCCCATAAGGCCCTTTTCAGGCTTGTAGTAAGAGTATATTGTAATGTTTTTCCAAACAGTTTTTGAGACCTTAAACTCCTTAGAGGCTACGAACGCGAACTCCCTGACATTCTCAGCGATCCAGAGCTCTCCCTTAAGCCCTTTTCCCAGATCGTCAACTCGCTTTCTAACGCCCGTTGCAGCAATGACCATGCTTCTGTTAGCAATAATGTAAACCTTGTAGTTGGAGGTCTCAGCGTAGACGGGGTCACCTATCCACGTGTAGGGGTTTAGATTCCACCCGCTCTTATCGTAAACTGCGAGTATGGGGTAGAAGTATCCTAGAGCATATATGCCGTTATTGTAGCCAAACCTATCGCCCTTTCTCGCTATTAGAACTGTGAAATTAATGGCTATTTTAATCCATTTTTTCGGCTCTAGGATCTCGTCTAAAAACACTTTAAGTATCGTTAAATCCTCGCCCACAATGCTGTACTTCAGCTTCCTTAAGGTATTCAAGTTGATCACTGATAGTATTTCTACGCTTCCATTCCAGGGCTTGAAAGCGTTGGGGTATACGTGAAAGTATAGCTCTCTAAATGCAACGCTGTGCTTGTTAAAGTGGTGTAGGACAAGGTATCCAGAAAGCTTGTATTC